>JAUVRN010000079.1 GCA_030597645.1 Candidatus Zixiibacteriota bacterium | reverse complement strand
CCCCCCAGGGCTGGGCGTACCAAGAACCGGTCGTCACGACATCCCCGTTCCACTACGTGCGGGAGTTCGAGCCCAGTCCTGAAGTGTCAGAGCCTGACTGAACGCAGTCTCAGCGCGTTGGCGATCACCGACACCGAGCTGAAGCTCATGGCTGCAGCGGCAATCATAGGGCTCAGCAGCAGGCCGAACACCGGATACAGCGCACCGACCGCTACGGGCACGCCAAGCGGATTGTAAATGAATGCAAAGAAAAGACTCTGCCCCGGATCGCCGCGGTCGAGCAGAGCCGATGATGTGCCCAGGGACATGTCGATGCCCCGTGCCTCGATGCCGAGGGTCGAGACGGATAAGGACGGATAGACCATCTGAAAATCGGGAAGGGCGCGCGGCGCACTCGCCTGGAGTACGCCCATCTCCACGGAAAGGAAGAGAACCAGGGTGATTGCTGCTGACATGATGAACTCCCTCCTTTCTGGACACGCGATCCCCATACACGGGGAGGCGCGCCCTCCCATTAATCTGTGTGCGGCACTACATCACTGGCTGTGTCCACCATGCCTGGGTGCCGTCTCTGCATCTTTGGAGGCGCTCGTCGCAGGCCTGAGATCAGATGTCTTCATACCGCAGAGTGGACACTTGGAGTCGGCCGACTCACCCCACACGTCCGCGTGCATGGGACACATGTAGGGACGGTTCGACAGCCCCTGGAACGAATCGATGAATCGCACTTCCGATTCGTCTTCTCCCGGAAGCTGTGAAAGCGATACCTGCACCTGGAATGAACCGGGCTCCGTCGCGGACAGATCCACCGGTGCAAAGAGGAACTCGCGCGATTCCATGGCCATGTGGCCGCTTCCGATCAGAACGGGGAGCATATACACCAGATCCACCGTCTCCGCTTCGGCGTCCTTGTACCTGAGCGTGACGTTGCCCTGGATGCCATCGGCTGCAACGGGGTTTTGCGCGCCGTCGTAGGCATACAGACGAATCCCATCCGCCAGGTAGACGACCTCGAAGTGATGCGATTGGGTCATGGTCGACACGCCGCCGTGCATTTCCGCTTTTGCGTGTTCATGCGCCATCGACTCACTATCGCTGCCGTGATCACCTGTGCCCATGCTGCCGCGATCGCCGGTGCCCATGCTGCCGTGATCGTGGCCGCCGTGCTGAGCGAACGCCACGAGAGCACCTGAGAGCACTATTCCGATGGCTGTTCCGAAAACTGTGCGCTTCATTGGTAGTTCCTCCTGTTGTCTGTTTGCATCCACCATATACAAAGGACGTACCAATTTGCCGCGGTAATGTAATGTGTTGCCACACAACATGTTATGAGTGTGATGGCAGGGTCCCGACGGCCACCGAGCAAACTATTGTGTGGAAAACTGGAGACTATTCTCCAACCTGGACCTGCGCGCAGATACCTGCCCGCGCGACCGGGCCCAGTTCTTCAGCACACTACTATGGCGCCCGGTGTCGATGGCGCATGAGCATGATCCATGCAACCGTGCAGGCATAAAGGAATGCCGTCGCAACCCACTGCACCTCGGCGTCGAAGAACATGATCCGGCCCGCCAGCCGCGCCAGAATGGCCGCTGCCAGCGAAAGGAAGATGGCTATCCGTGGCGCTGACCAGCGCAGGCGTGCGAGAATGTCATAGATGTGATCCCGATCGCCGGACCAGATGTCACGTCTGCGAACGAGTCGGTCGAGTGTCGCCGCCATGGCGTCGCACACGGGCATCGCCACGACCCAGAGTCCGGCCGCAGGTTCCGGGCTGTACGCGATACCGCGCGTGAACACCAGGTAGAAGAAGAACCCCACAATAAAGCTGCCGCCGTCACCCAGGAAGATCCTGGCGGGATGCCAGTTCCGAGGCAAGAAACCGAGGCGCATTGCGGCGGCTACGAACGGCACGAATGCGTCGCCTCCCAGTTCGAGTACGTACATACCCCACACGCCGAGTGCGGCGACACCGGTGAGGGCGAGCAGACCGTCCATGCCGTCGTAGAAGTTGATGGCGTTGATGACCACGATGAAGAGCACCAGGCCTGCGGCGAAGTCGGCCCACGGGCTGCCGAACCAGTGCAACTTGAGCCCGGATGTGAAGCCGACGCTGTAGATGGCCAACTGCAACAGCAATCGCAGCCTGGCGGAGCGAGGCCGGCGGTCATCCCACAGACCGAGACCGAACAGCAGCATGGCGACGGCAAACTCGGCACCCGTCAGCAGCGGACGATGGAGCAGCTCTGAGACGGTCTGCAAAATCATCAGTGTCAGTGCGAGCGCGATGCCTCCGGTCCGGGGCGTCGGCTTCGAGTGAATCTTGAGAGGACCGTCAGGCTCATCGACCATATTCAGCTTGTGGCCCAGCTTCGCTGCCAGCGGTGTCAGCAACCACGCCATCACGGCGGCGGCCGCGACGTACATCATATCAACGAGCATGCAATGCGTCCCTCACCCCGGCTCCGTGTCGAGAGCTGAGGGTGCGGTCGTACACGATGAGTCTGCGCTGACGGCCCGTCCCTGTGGATGTGCTCATGATCCCAATAAAACCGGCTTGGCCTGCGGCGTCGACAGCCAATCGGCGCCGTCCCCGGTGATCGTCACATCTTCTTCCAGCGATGCGTAGCCGATCCCCGGCACTTCGGCTTCCAGCTCGAGCGTGAAGACCTGTCCGGGTTCCAGCGGCCAGCGGGGTGAATCACCGTATCGGGGCCACTCGGGTCCCAGCAGTGCGCCGCCATCGTGCACGGCACGCCCCAGCTGATGACCGAGGGCGTGCTGATACTCCGGGTACCCGCGGTTGGTGATGAATGCGCGCGCCGATGCATCGATGTCGCAACCTCTGAGCCCCGGTTTCAACCTGCCGAACGCATCCTGGATGGTATCGGCAACCGCCGCGAAGGCCCACGTCAGTTCGTCCGGCGGTGCCACTTCCCCCTCCTTGAGTGCATACGCGCAGCGCTGGAGATCGGCACAGTAGTCCTGCCAGCAAAAGCCGAAGTCGATGTGGAGAAGATCGCCCGCCTCGAACACCGCGCCCGTGGGATGTGTGTGCCCCACGGCCGACTTGGTGCCCGCGTTGACGATACTGCCAAACGCCAGGGCGCAGTCGGCGCGCTCCGCCATCTCCGCGATGCGCGCTGCGATCTGTATTTCGGAGCGACCCACGAGACCCTCCGCGCAGAGTTGCTCAAACGCGGCCTCGGTGAGCCGTACGGCTCTCCGCAGATGGTCCAACTCCACCGGAGACTTGCAGCCACGCACGGCACGCACGAGGGAGCGCGCGGGGACGACGCGGTCGGTCATGCCGACATCCTTCAGCACGGCGTGGAGCATGTTGAACAGACCGTGCGTCAAGCCGTCCGCCGTGGGATCGTCGGCCGCGTAGTTGAGAGCGATCTGTCTTGGCTTGATGCGTTTCAATGCTTCGGTCAAAGGAGGTACGACCGATTGAGTGTACCCGATCACCCGAGTGAAACAGCCGCGGGCTTCGAACGAATCGACGTCGAAGTTGCCCACAATGGCCGTGGCATCACCGCTCGATGTGTAGAGAAACGCCGACTGCCAGGTGACGTCCTGGCCGATCAGATAGTCGACGATCGGTTCGCGGTATACCGACGTCTCCTGCAGAAAGACGAGCCAACAATCGACGCCGTCGCGCTGCAGCGCGGCGTGCGCCTGGTCGATTTTGGCCTTGATGAGTTCCGGCTCGATGATCGCGCCCGAGCCCATGCGTCAGACGTCCCTGACGGTGAGCGCCATCAGGTCGCCCACCGAGCTGATCGATTCGGTCTTGAAAATGGTCTCCTTCAGTTCCCTTTGACGACCCTCCGACAGAAGCGATTCCGCCTGCGCGAAGAACTTCCTATCCAGCGAGGCGTCGTCGATCGGGTCGCGCGGATCGCCGAGCGCATAGTCGACGCTCTTCTCCAGCATACGACCGTCTTCGGTTTCGATGACGACGCGGCACGGCTGCAGCTTCGGGAACTGCTTCTCGATCTCCGGATCGGCGATGCCCTTGACCTTTTTCATCAGGGCCGGCAACGATGGATCCGTGCGGCGCTTATCCGTGAACTGTCGCGGTGTTACCTCACGGTCGGCCATGGCCACAGCCAGGCAGTAAGGCAGGCTGTGATCCGCGGTTTCTTTCGACGACGGGATATACTTGCTGGGATCGCAGAGTATGTCTGCCGCGCGGGCGAGCGTGTACACCGTGACGGTCTTGATGTCGTCCGGCTTCAGGTCGTGCTCCGTCACCAGCTTCAACACCGCCGTGATGGGCGAATGCGTCAGGTACTCGGTGGGGAACGCCTTCATGGAACACTGCGGCAGGCGCCAGTCATGTCCGAGATTCTTGAGCAGCGCATCCCAGTCCCACCGAACGGGGTAACAGTGATGCACGCCTTCCTTGCCTTCGAACACGGCTGCCGTTCCCCTGTAGCCACCCTGAGCCAGCAGCGCGGACTGCACGCCGGCCTGGGTGGCCAGCGGATCGACGGTGTTCTTCATCATGGTCAGCTTACCGGCCGTGACGCAGCCCATGGAACCGGTGCGACAGCCCGAGATGGCAATGGCATTCTGCATCTGCTCGGCATTCAGATCGAGCATGCGACCCGCGGCGATAGGCGAAACGAAACCAGTGAGCGTGGCGTGGTGCCAGCCGATCTCGCGAATACCTGGTTCCGCGATTTCGCACAGACGCATTTCGAATTCGTACGCCAGTGCGATGGCCACCAGCAGGTCCTTGCCCGATTTGCCCTGACGCTCACCCAACGACAAGGCGGCCGGGATGATGTCGGACGGATGAGACGGATCGGCCTTCCAGTAGATGTCGTTGTAGTCGTGCACACGGATCAACAGCGCGTCGAGCAGCGTCGCGTTGACGGCGTCCGTGCGCTCGCCGGTGCCGATGATCGTGCACTCCGGCTTGCCGCCCAGGGCCAGCAGTGCTTCGCGGGCGATACGGCAGTCTTCTGTATCGACACCGCCCAGGCCGCAACCGATCGAGTCATACAGAAAGCGTTTGGCGGCGTCGGTGACCTCCACCGGTATGTCAGAAAACTGTACCGTCGTAGCAAACTCGGCGATACGTCCGCTGATCGTCTTGTCCATGATTAGCCCTTCTAATCGGGGTCTGATGCGGATCAGGCTCGACTCCCCGGAGGCGTACACTCGACCCTTTCGGGCCGCGTCCGGAGAAATAGAATCTGGCCCTATTCTTGGCTACAGTGCCCTCGCGACCGCTTCGGCGACTTCCAGTGATGTATTGGTACCGCGCATGTCATAGGTGCGGGTTTTGCCCTCGGCGATCACGTGGGCGACCGCGGCATCGAGCCTGCGGCCCATTTCTTCCTCACCGAGCCAGTCGAGCATCAGCTTGGTGGCCAGGAGCATCGCCATGGGATTGACCTTGTACTGCCCCGCGTACTTGGGTGCGGAACCGTGCGTCGGTTCGAACACGGCGAACTTCTCACCAATGTTGCCGGACGCGGCAAACCCGAGACCGCCCACGAGCTGGGCACACAGATCGCTTATGATGTCGCCGAACATGTTGGAACAGACGAGCACACCGTAGTTCTGTGGATTCTTGATCAACCACATGGCCATGGCGTCGATATTGGTCTCCCACAATTCGATACCGGGGAAGTCCGCGGCCACGGCACGGGCCTCGCGGACGAACAATCCAGACGTCTCACGCAGCACATTGGGTTTTTCTACCACCGTCACCGACTTGTATCCGAACTTCTGCGCATGCTCGAATGCGGCCCGCACGATGCGCCGGGTACCCGGCTTCGTGATCACGCGCAGCGACAGCGCATAGTCCTCGGCCGGCAGATCTGCAAATCGGCCGAACTTCTTGTGCGAATCGCGCAGCGCACCCACCAGCGTCTCCGGGACAGGGTGGAATTCGACGCCGACGTACAGTCCCTCCGTGTTTTCGCGGAAGACGACCAGGTCGAGATCGTCACGAAAGTTGAGCGGGTTGCCCGCATATGCCTTGCAGGGGCGCAGGTTGACGTACAGGTCAAACCGCTGTCGCAGCGCCACAATGGGCGAGCTGTAGACCAGCCCCTTGCCCTGAAGTTCAGGCACGAGATCTTTTTCGGCCTCCTCCTTGGGCATGGAGGTGATGGCACCGAACAGGGCACAGTCCGATTCTTCCAGGATGTCGATCGTACGATCGGGAAGCGGATTGCCCTCGGCACACCAGAATTCCCAGCCGATATCGGCGTGGTTGTATTCCGCGTCCAGTTTGAGTGTCCGCAGCACGATGCGCGCCGCCTCCATGACATCACGCCCCACCCCGTCACCGGGCATCCAGGCGATTTTGTATTGTGCCATATTATGTCTTGTACTCCTCCGCATTCTCGAGTCCCGGCTGAATCAGATTCGACCCCTGTCCACATCACCCCACTCAGAGCCGGGTAGAACGGGTGTCCCGACCGCAGCCTCATTCAAATGGCCGAATATAGGCGCGCTGCACCCTGGAGCCCAACGGAGTTTTCGCGCACAGGCGTACCGTGTCAGCGCCCCCTGTGTGCATGGAGCAACGCCTGCGGCGCCGTCCCCGGTCGCCGACTAAAGCGCCCGCCACCGGGGGCCGATACCGTTATCAGACACAGGGTTGGAGAGGAATATCTTGTCCGAAACGACACTTGGCTCACAGACTGGCAAACCCGAAGTCGCACAGGTTCGCGACCTCGTAGGCTATCTATACAAGGCGGTAAAGACGATCCTGATCTACCCGCCCACCAATCCTCTGCCGGGCGAGTTCAAGATTCACCTGCTCGAGAAGCTCGATGCCTATCTCGGTGACCGCGGCGCACTGACCCTGACCGTGCGCGGCGACCAGTTCGTGTACGAGGGGGAAACCGTGCACGAGGAATCGGGCGGCGACGACAACTTCATCGCCACGCTCACCCGTGACGGCGTCCAGAAGCTCATTTTTGTGCCGGGCCTGAATCTGGAGGAACTCGACCAGTTCCTGGGCATCATCAAGCGTGTCATCAACGAGCGGTGCGAGGACGACGACCTCGTCACGCTGCTATGGGAAGCCTCCTTCGCCCACATCAAGTACGAAGCCATCAGTGAGCTCGACAGCGTTGACTATGCGGCGGTCGAGCAGCAGCTTCGCGCCAGGCAGAAGGAGAGCATCGAGCAGGCAGCCAGCATCAACTACGGTTCGGTTGTCCTCGAGGAGAGCCGGGCGGCAGATGAACAGGGTGCACCCGGCCTGGGCGGCGTGGCAGACGGGCCGGGCGGGATTTCGACCCGATCCCTGGATGCGGTCGATATCACCAATATCATCGACGACCTGGCGAACATCTCCGACGATCTGTCGCAGGTCGATGCCTATCTGCGGGAAGCCACCCAGTTCGATCCGGCCACGTCCACCATCGGGATTATCTTCGAGATCCTGATTGGCGAAGAGGACGTCCCGGGGTTCCGCGAAACCTGCAGTATCGTTGACAATCTGTACGATCGTTTCATCGAACAGGCGGACTTCGGGTCGGCCGTCAAGATATTCCACGGCGTCTGCGAACTGGAGGAGACCGAGCGGGAGCATTCGCCGGCACGTTCGCAACGGCTGGCCGAGT
>JAUVRN010000021.1 GCA_030597645.1 Candidatus Zixiibacteriota bacterium | reverse complement strand
CCGATCCCACGGCTCCGGCTGCGCGCGGACGCTGAAGCGCGTGCGGGCGAAGTCGACCCGTTCTTCGAACTGCTCCTTGAATTCGTTGCGATCGGTCGTGGGCGTCGGGTCCCGGCGCTTCCAGAAGATATCTGAGTAGCGCTGGCGGGCAACGCCCTCCAGCGTGTCCAGGTTTGCCCACTCTTCCAGACTCGCGATCAGCCGGTACGACCAGCGATACTCTTCGCGGGGCCATTCCAGGTGGTTGGTGGACAGCGGCGACCCGGCCCACACCAGCAACGCGGCCATCGAGCAGACCAGGCCGACCAGCACAGGGGTCGCCCTGGGCGAGGGAAGGGACGAATTGCGAAAGCTCTTCATACGCTCAGGATAAGTATACGTACGGCGGACCGCAGGCGTTTCGACCTTTGCACAGAGACCCGCCGGGCTCTATCATGAATGCGAAACGAACCCCGTTCCCACAACTTCGGATTGCGTCTATATGAAGAGATCCATACGACTCAAATCCGGTCCCTGCCGACCGGATGATCGGTTCGTCGCCTATGTCATGGGCGAACTCGATCGCAAGGACGGCCAGGACCTGGAGCGGCACACACGCCAGTGCCCTGAGTGCAGGCTGCGGCTCGGGGCGTTTCGATCCGCGGGCCTGGCCCTGGAGCGCATGTTCAGCCGCAGGCCCAGACGGCGCGATGTGGCACCGGCGGAAAAACTCATCCAGGCGGTACTGGCGCAGCTACCCGAACAACAGCTCTACTACAATACCGCGACCTTCGATCGCTTCGGGAGCATCCTGGCGGCGGCCACCGACCGTGGGCTCTGCTTTGTTTCGTTCCGTCCGGATGCGGAGGAGGAATACCTGGAACAGTGGGCCGAGGCCGACTTTACGGTCAGCCGGACCAGGACCGCGCTCCAGGAAACCTTTCGCCAGCTACGCGAGTACTTCGGCGGCAAACGTGAGCGCTTCGACCTGCCGGTCGATCTGCGGTTTGCCAGTGACTTTACCCGACGCGTCCTGGAAGAGACCACCCGGGTCGAGTACGGTCACCTGCGCACGTATCAGGAGATCGCCAACCGCATTCGGCGACCCCGCGCCGTGCGTGCCGTGGGCAACGCCCTCGGGCGAAACCCGGTGCCGATCGTCGTGCCCTGTCACCGCGTGGTGGCCACAGGCGGCGGACTGGGGGGCTTTACCGGCGGACTCGAATACAAGCGCAAGCTGCTGGCCGTGGAGGGTATAGAAACGGGCGGTGGCGATCTGTTCGCCCAGTAGGCGGCCAGGCACTAGAGCCCCAGGTCATCGGCGGCTTGTTGCAACGCGGTGAGCACGTGCCCAATGTGCTCATCCAGTTCCATGCCGAGCGACTCGGCCCCGGCGCGGATATCGTCCCTGCTGACCTGGGCGGCAAACGCCCTTTGCTTCATTTTCTTCTTCACGGACTTGATTTGAACGTCCGCCACTTTTCGAGAGGGACGGACCAGCGCGACCGCTGTGAGGAGACCGCACAGTTCGTCCACGGCAAAGAGCGCCCGGGCCATGCGCGTTTCCCGCGGCACACCGGTGTAATCCGCGTGGCTCATAATGCAGCGGATGTCATCTTCCGGCCAGCCGGCGGCCCGGAGTATCTGGGCACCCTTGTACGGGTGTTCCTCTTCGGTCGGATACTTCTCGTAGTCGAAGTCGTGGATGAGGCCGATCCGTCCCCAGTGCTCCGGGTCCTCACCGAAGTGCCGGGCGTAGTAACGCATGGCCGCTTCCACGGCCAGCCCGTGCTTGCGCAGACTGTCTGATTCTGTGTGCTCACAGAGCAGCGCCCAGGTCTGGTCGCGTGTACACGACATCGTCACCATGACTACAGTGCTTCCCGCAACGCCCGGAGCAGGTCGTTCATTTCGGGCGTGCCCGTCTGCTGGTCGCGAGCCGCGGCCACGAGCTCGATCCATTCGAACACACCCATGCCCCAGTGGTGGGGTGCGAAGGGAGTCAGCTTGGCGATGGCCTTGGTGAACTGGCTCCTGGCCCCCACCGGGTTGTCGCACTCGGCATGGTAACTGCCGACGGCCACGTGAATGAACGCCTGCAGGAACAGCCGGTCTCGCAGCCGGTAGCCGCGCCACACCTCTTCCCAGAGATCGTGGGCGAGATAGAAGTCTCCCTGACGAAACGCGGTGACGCCCCGCGCGAACCCCACCCGGTCCTCGTCGTCGAAACGCTCGGGCAGTTCGAATGGAGCCAGATCGGCCGGCTGCGTGGCCGCCGCTTTCGCCGCCAGGTCCCGGTCGTGCTCTTCCTTGCCGAAAACAGGCATGGATACACCCTCCACTCAGTCGCCCTTCGGATTCTGGTGTCCTGAGTCAGGACGCTGGCGGCCCGGACAGTAGTCGTACAATGCGCATTCGGCACAGCGTGGCCGTCGGGCGATACACGTGGCGCGCCCGTGCCATATGAACAGGTGAGAGAAATCGGTCCAGTCCTTGTGCGGCACGACCTCCATCAGGTCCTGCTCCACCTTGATGGGATCCTTGTGCGACGTGAGACCGAGAAGATTGCTGATGCGATTGACATGCGTGTCCACGACGATGCCTTCGTTCTTGCCGAACGCGTTGCCCAGGACCACGTTGGCGGTCTTGCGCCCGACGCCGTCCAGCGACGTGAGGGCCTCCATGGAGTCGGGTACCTGGCCGCCATGCTCGGATACGATGCCCCGGGCACAGCCAATGAGGTTCCTGGTCTTGTTGCGGAAAAAACCGGTGGACTGGATGATTCGTTCCAGGGTCGCTTGCCGGGCGCGGGCCAGGCTGGACGGATCGGGGTATTTTCTGAACACAGCCGGAGTGACCATGTTGACCCGCACATCCGTGCACTGCGCCGAGAGGATGGTGGCGACGAGCAGTTCGTAGGGGTCCTGGTGATCCAACGCCGTGTGCGCGTCCGGAAACAGTCTCCGCAGAACCTCGATAATCCTGAGCACCCTCCGTTTGCGGGCCGGCACCGTCTCGGTACCGCCTGGACGGGACATCCTACGGTTTGCGTTCTTGGAAGTAGCGGGCAAGGTCATCCGTTTCCATGGTGTTGAGCACGCGCTCCGGTGTAGTGCCGGCCTTGCGCGCGATGTCGACGCCGTAGCGCATGTCGTCGATACCGTCCGGTACGTGTGCATCGGGGTTGATCGCGGTCTTCATGCCGGCCGCGTACAGATCTCTCAGATGGCGCCAGTCTACGTCGAGACGCCGGGGATTGGCGTTGAGTTCGATGACCACGCCGTGCTGGCGGGCGGTGTCGATGACGCGCTCCCAGCAGAGTTCGTAGCCCCATCTCTGCAGCAGCAGTCGCCCGGTGGCGTGTCCGAGCATGGTGGTGTACGGATGGGCCAGCGCCCTGCAAATCCGGTCGGTCGCTTCGTCCACCAACATGTCGAGCCCGCTGTGGATCGATGCGATGATGAAGTCGAACGACGCCAGTGTCTCCTCGTCGTAGTCGAGCGAGCCGTCAGCCAGGATGTCCGACTCGATGCCCCTGAAGATGCGAAACTCACCGCCGTACTCTTCGTTGAGCCGGTCGATCTCAAGGCGCTGTTTGCGAACGCGGTCCGGCTTGAGCCCTCCCGCATACGCGGCCGTCTGGCTGTGATCGCAGATACCGATGTATTCCAGTCCCCGGATACGGGCCGCTTCGGCCATCTCCTTCAACGTGGCCAGACCGTCCGAGTAGTCGGTGTGACAGTGCAGCACACCACGCAGGTGGCGCCACTCGACCAGTTCGTCCGGCACGCCGTCGGTCCAGAACGACGGGACGTCACGACACTCCGCAGGTAGTTCAGGCAGTCCCGCGTCACGGAGAATGGACGCCTCGTCGCCGTCGCGCAGGGCGGTGCAGGATGCGACGTGCTGCACGTACCCTTCGGGACCGGTGGCCTCCAGCCACGCCCAGCCGTCGCGACCCGGGTGTACGAAACGAATCGTGCCGGTAACACCGTCCTGGAACCGCAGCCTGAGCGTGCCGTCGCCGTCCTCTGTGGCCGCATCGCAGTCCGAAACCTGCTGCACCAACAGGTCGGTTGTGCCGGCTGCAGGCCGGCCGGTGACGACCCAGTTGAGGGTCGAGACCGTTTCCATGTGCCGGCGCACGTCCCCGGCGGTCAGGATGGTGGCATCGGCGTGGGCCGCCGCCAGCACCGACTGCACCTCTACGGCGAGGCGTCTGGCCTCCGGCAACCGTATCCTGCCGAAGAAACTCCTGACCTGCGTGATCCCGTCCTCTATCCGCAGGGCCGATTTGGCGCCGAAGCCGGGCAGGTCGGCCAGTGAGCCGTCACGCGCTGCCTGTTCCAGTGCGTCCAACGAGTCGATCCCGTGATCCTGGTACAGCGCGCGCAGCTTCTTGGCCCCCAGACCGGAAACACGCCGCATGATGAGAACGCCCGGGGGAATCTTCGATTTGAGTTCGTCGAGCTCCAGAAGCCGGCCCGTCTGTTCGAGC
This sequence comes from Candidatus Zixiibacteriota bacterium, assembly GCA_030597645.1. Taxonomy (GTDB): domain Bacteria; phylum Zixibacteria; class MSB-5A5; order JAUVRN01; family JAUVRN01; genus JAUVRN01. The sequence goes on along the minus strand of JAUVRN010000021.1, from coordinate 8,163 downwards.
TCCTGCAGCTTGCTGAGCACGGCGCGCCCGAAGCCGGGCAACTCGGACAGTGTGCCCCGACTCAGCAGATCGGTGTACGGGTCGGCCAGCCCCTTGAGCGACCGGGAGGCATTGTGATAGGCGCGGGACTTGAACGGCTGAGACTCGACCAGTTCGATCAGGTCGCCGAGCAGCGCCAGCCTCCGGGCCGCCTGATGGTTATCCATCGGTTGCGCGGTCGGCCACCGGAGCAACGGACGCGTGGGGGAGTGGTCCGTGTGCCGCGACATAGTCGTCCGCCATGGCGCGAATACAATAGCCACACAGGTAGTGGATTCGCCCGGTGCCGAACTCCTGTTCGATCACGGCGTCCTCTTCGCGCAGTTCGTCGCAGATCGCGCACGTGACGCGCGGATCGATGTCCTGTAGCGCGGCCGTAGGTGACGGCTTGAGAAACGGCACGAGGAGAAACCAGAGCAGGATCGCGCCGAGGGCCACGAATATGAGGGCCATGTCAGGCCGACTCGCCTGCCGCGCGGGCCGCGCAGGCCTCCAGCTTGTCCGCGGGGCCGATCAGGATGAGGATGTCGCCGGCCCGGAGCGCCTCGGTCGATTCGGGATTGAACACCGTATCCGTGCCTTCACGCTTGATCCCCACCACCATCAGTCCGAAGCGCTGCCGAAACTCTACCTCCCGGAGGCTCTTCCCCACGAACACCGACGACTCGGACAGGCGGACGTCCTCGAGGCGGAGCTCGGATGAATCCCCCTCGGCCACGATGTTCATGAAGTCGATGACGTTGGGTTGCAGGGTCGTGACCGCCATTCTCAGCGCGCCGGTCTTGTACGGAGACACGACCCGATCGGCGCCCGCACGCACGAGCTTCTGCTCCATGCCGTGTGTATCCGCTCGGGCGGTGATCATGATGTCCGGCTTGAGCTGACGTGCCGTGAGCGCGATGAATGCGTTGTCCGCGCCCGAGGCCAGCGCACACACGAGGCGGCGGGCACGTTCGATCCCGGCGTCCCGGAGTGGGCCATCTTCGGTGGCGTCTCCTACCACCACCGGCACGGCTTCCAGCCCCGCCACCGCATCCCGCTCGCGTTCCACCACGACGAACGAGACCTTGCGCCGCCGAAACTCGTCCGCGATGAACCGACCTACGCGGCCATGCCCGCACAGGATGACGTGATTGCGAAGTCGTTTGACACGGTTCTCCATTCGGTTTCCCTTCAGAACCCAGCGCATCTCCCTGTCCACGAGCAACTCCACGGCCGTAAACGCCGTGTACGGCGCCGCCCCCACACCACCCATCAGGAGAAACATGGTGTATATGCGACCGGACGAGGAGAGCTGATGCACTTCGCTGAACCCGACGGTGGTAATCGTGATCAGGGTCATGTACAGGGACTCGACAAAGCTCCAACCCTCGATCAGCTCGTACCCGACCGTTCCGATGAGAGCTACTGCGACAAAGGTGCCCAGCGCGTAGCGCAGCCGGACACTCGCGTGGATTGCGCCATCGGCCATACTCCGCGCCACGATACGGGCGCGTCCCTACAGCGTCAAGCCGGAACCTGGTGTCCTGACTCAGAAGACGGTGAGGTCGGGACGTGAGTCTCCAGGGACGCGTCCAGTAACTATGCACTCATGGGTTCGGCGATCCGGCCGGCCGCGATCAACACGACCGGCCGTCAGTCGTCGGCGTGGAGGTTGAGCAGGAGCAGTTTGCGCTCGGTCATCTCCTCGATCGCGTAGCGGGGTCCTTCTCGGCCGGTACCCGAATCCCGTGTACCGCCATACGGCATGTGATCGACGCGAAACGTCGGTACGTCGTTGACGACCAGGCCGCCCACCTCGATTCCCCGAAACGCCATCTTCACCCGGCGCATGTCGTGTGTAAACACGCCGGCCTGCAGCCCGTAGCGCGAGTCATCGACGCGGGCGACGGCGTCCTCGAATCGCTCGTAGCGCGCGAGCAGCACCACGGGGGCAAAAGCCTCGCGGGCACAGATGTTCAGATCGGTGGGAACGTCTGTAAGAATCGTCGGTTCGAACATACGCCCGTCACGACCGCCTCCCACCAGCACCCCGGCTCCGGCCGCGGTAGCCTGATCCAACCATGCGCCGATACGGTCCGCGGCCTCGTCGTCGACCACGGGCCCCACATCCGTAGCCACGTCCGTGGGATCACCCAGGCGGAGCGCACGCGTACGATCGACCAGTCGACCGGCGAAGTCATCGTAGATCGATTCGTGGATGAAGACCCGCTGGACAGAGATACACGACTGGCCCGCCTGAGCAAAGGCGCCGGTCACCACGCGCGCCGCGGCCCACTCCAGGTTCGCGTCGTCGTGCACGATGCAGCCGGCGTTGCCACCCAGTTCGAGCGCCACGCGTTTGCGCCCGGCCCGTTTGTGCAGGCCCCAGCCTACCGCGGGACTTCCGGTGAACGTCAACAGCGCGACGCGCTCGTCCTCGATCAGCGGATCGGTCTGATGCGCGGGTGCCGGCAGCACGGATAGTGCTCCCCCGGGCATGCCGGCATCATCAAACAGCCGGGTGAGCATCAGGGCGACGATGGGCGTCTTGGAGGCCGGCTTGATCACGATGGGGCATCCCGCTGCCACAGCCGGCGCGATCTTGTGAACCACCAGATTGAGCGGAAAATTGAACGGCGTGATCCCGGCCACCACACCGACGGGGACACGCCGCACCAGCGCGTAGCGCCCCTCTGTCCCGGGCAGCCAGTCCAGGTCGAAAAACTCGGACGCCAGGCGTCGCGCCTCCTCGGCCGCCGTGCGGAGCGTGAAGACCGCGCGGCTCACCTCGGCGCGGGTATCACGAATGACCCTTCCTGATTCCCAGGTGATCATCCGGGCGAATTGCTCCGCGTCGTTCTCGAGCCCCGCCGCCACGTGCATCAGGACGCGACTGCGTTCGTGCGCCGGCAGATCGGCGATTGGCCTGCGCGCGGCGTATGCCGCATCGATGGCGGTCAGAAAGTCCAGGGCCGAGGCCTGGTACACCTCACCGACCGTGCCCCCGTCATAGGGGTTGAGCACCCCGAGGGTCGTGGCGGACTTGGACCAGCGTCCCGCCAGATAGTGCATCATCGTTCCCGCCAAAATCTACGTCTCCTCTTCCGGGCTGGTGTTTCGTTCGTGGCACAGCCACCGGTACACCGCGTTGACCGGGTGATCCAAATCACACCGACTGTGCTCTTCCAGGGCCAACCGGCACGACGGACAATCCGTGTACACCGTCGCGCCCGCGGCCGTGCCCTCCAGGTGATCTACCATGTTGCGCGCATTGGCCTCGACGATGGTGCGATGCCTGCGCTTGAAGCCGAACGTGCCGCCCATGCCGGAGCAGTGCTGGGGAATATCGACCAGCCGTGCATGCGCGCCACCCGCACGCAGCGCCTCTTCGCCGCCTGGATAGCCCAGTTCCCGGAGGAGCATCGCGTGACACGGAGCATGATAGGCCATCTCCTCACGCGAGCCGGCCGTCGCCTTGTCAGGGCTCGCCAGGTGGCGCGCGCCGAAGTGCGCCGCGTCCACGACCCGTGCCGCCACGCCCTGTGCGCGCCGTGCCCACCGTTCGTCCCTGGAGAACCACTCGACGTACTGTTTCACCAGCGACAGGCGGCACGACGAACAGGTCGTGAGAATGGGCGCGGAACCGGTCGACTCCAGCGCGGCGATGTTGTGTTGTGCCCACGCGGTGATGTCGCCGCCGTACGTTTCCAGCGCGTGCCCGCTGCAGCGCGTATTCGGCAGGGACACGTGATACCCCAGGAGCTCCGCCATGCGGATGGTGTTGCGACCGATCCGGGACGGCTCGTTGAATCTCGCGAAACAGCCCGCAAAGTAGATCACCTGGCCCCGCGGATCCCGGGACCGTGAACCACGACGCGCATACCAGGTATCGAGGGTCTGTCGCGCCAACCGTGGCAGTGTACGCCGGCGATCCACGCCGAGGGCTCGTTCCATACCCCAGCGCACCGGGCGCAGACGTGACATCGCGTTGACCAGCGGCGCCGCGCGCACGCCCCATGGGGCCAGCCGTTCGTAATGAGCCAGCAATCCGTCGAGCCACGGCATGCCTTCGTGCTCCACGACGTGACGCCTCGCGAGCAGAAGGTGCCGGGGTTCGTCGACCTGGCTGGGGCACTGGAACGCACAGCGCTTGCAGTTGAGGCAGGTGTCCCCGGCCGCGCGGAATTCGGCGGAGCACAGGTAACGATCCGGATCGCCGAACGCGCCGGTCATCATGCCACGCATGGCATTGGTGCGGCCGCGCGTGAGGTCCTGTTCCTTCCGCGTGCCGAAAAAACTGGGACAAAAGTCCTTGCAGACACCGAGTCCGATGCAGTTCTCCACGTGCGTGACGGCCTCCGGATCGTGTACCACCGGATTGTTCGCCTCGCTCATCAGCCGATCCCCGGGCCCCATGCGCAGTGCCGTCGTCAACTGATCGTCACGATGGGTGATGATCTTGTCCGGATTGAGAAAACCGAGCGGGTCGCAGATTGCCTTGACCTTTTCGAACATCGAATAGAGAGGGCCGAATCGCCGGGCAAGGAGATGAGAATGCGTGTAGCCGTCTCCGTGCTCGGCCGTATACGAACCGCCGTAGCGATCCACGATTTCGAATACCTCTTCGGTGATGGCCCGCATGTGTTCCAGATCTTCTGGAACCGTCAGGTCGAGTGCCGGTCGCACGTGCATGTTGCCGTTGCCGGCGTGTCCCCAGTAGGCCACGTGGACGTGGTGACGCTCGAACACGGCAGATATGTCGCGAATGTAGGCGGGCAAGTCGTGCGGCTGCACGACACAGGCCTCGATGAAGGGAACCGGTTTGCGCCGACCGTCGGTCAGGTGGCCGATCATCGCGGCCGCCTTTCGTATGGTCCAGAGGCGTTCCTGATCTGAGGGATCGGTGGCCACCCGGTGCGCGAACGCGAGTCGGCGCACATCGACGACCTGCCGCACGAGCTCCGCAATACGGTCTTGCACCTGTCCTTCGTCATCGCTCTCGAACTCGACGAGCAGTGCCGTTTCCGTCTGCTCGGGCACCAGCTGGCGAATCAGCTCGCTGCGAGGCCTGGCGATGTCGAGCAGGTGGCGGTCGACCATCTCCACGGCCACGGGCTCCAGGGGCAGAGCCACTCCGACGCCCTCGCCGGCGCGCTCCCAGGCATCAAAGAAGAGCAGGGCCACGGACCGGTGGCGCAGGATCGGTGCGAGCCGGAGCTGCGCCTCTGCGAACAATGCCAGCGTCCCCTCGCTGCCCACCAGCAGTTGTCCGAAGTCAAAACGTTCGCCCTGCCAGAGACGATCCAGGGCGTAGCCCGAGGCGTTCTTGTTCACAGCGGGTGAATGCCGCCGGATGGTCTCCTGTCCGTCACGGACCAGGGGCCACATCGTGTCGGCCCAGCGCGTCTGCACCGGATCGCCGAACCGCGGTGGCCAGCCCGCTGTGGCGGTGACCGGACCGGTCTGGAACACTTCGCCTGCCGCACTGACTGCCCTCAGAGAGTCCACCCAATCCCGAGTCGGCCCGTACTTCACATGCCGTGTACCGGACGCGTTGTTGGCCCACATCCCGCCGAGTTCGCAGGCGATGCCGCTGGCCGGATTGGGCGGGAACATCAATCCGTGGGGGGCCAGAGCCCGCGAGAGTTCATCGTAGGTAACACCCGGCTGCACCCGGGCCTGCCGGCGTTGCGTGTCGATGGACAGGATGCGATTGAAGTGCCGGGTCACGTCCACCACCAGTCCGTGCCCGATGCTTCCCCCGGTCAGCGAGGTGCCTGCGGAGCGCATGGTCAGACCGATCCGTTGATCGGGGTCACGGTGAACGTTGGCTTCGTGGAGGGTCGAGGCGATGACCGCGAGGTCGCCGATGTGTCGCGGCCGGGCGACGCCGAGCGGCACCATGAGATGGTAACTGGCGTCGGTGCTGTAGAGATAACGCGACGTGGCGTCTGTGAGCAACTCGCCCTCGAGCTGATCCCGCAGCCGGCGAAACAGGCGATCCACGTCTACGGGTAGCGGCGCCACCTTCATACAAAAACGATACGCCGCCCGACGTCGAGCGTCAAGCGGCGCACGCTTAAGAGTTGGGGCCCGATCACCGCTCGCGATCGAGCAAGCCCTCTCCCGTGTCCTTCGGGCCGGTCGGACCCCATGCGAGTTTTTCCGTGGGGCCAGCCGACAATAACCGAGCCACTATCGACCTTTTCAGCGCCGCTGGCTCCCGCGACCAGATACCGGGCGCCAAAAGCCCCACGTTGCCGATTCGAGCGTTAGGACAGCCGGTGTGTCCTCGTCACCGACTCCGTATTTCCGTCCCCGCCAACCCGACGTCGGCAAAACGGTATGGTACTTCGATGAAACTACATCCGTACCAAACGGTCGCTTATAAGGTCAGTAGCTCCTCGTTGTGTGTTGCCCAACAGGTCCAGAAAGGGCCGATCAGTTACAGATCAATACGCGATCTGAAATACTATTAAGTTGTCTCTTGGCAAAAAAGTTCGACGTCAACAGTTACAAAACGTCAGCAGTGGGCTTAAAGAAGATCTCTCCGAAATGTACTCGTGGTTCCCTTTACACAGGCCAATATACTCCACCCTCTGGATCTGTCAAGATCTTTCGCTACAAATCAACCTCACAGTTGCAGAAGATCGCGATCGAAAACGCGCCTGGCAGGCTGCTGACACACGGAGGCCAGGTGCGCCTGTTGGAGTCGAGTCTCAGGAGTGTGACTTTTTGTAGTGTCGCGCGGCCAGCAGCGCCCCGCCCAGCACCAGAGTCAATGTGCCCGGTTCGGGGACAGGCTCTGGCGTCGCACTTCCGCCCGTTGGTGAATCGTAACAGACTTCACCCGGGGCGTTTTGATCATAACACGACGATCCGTAGATGCCGTCATTCGACTCCCACGTCTCCTCGGCCTGTGTCACCGACGCGAAACACACCAGCAAGAAGAGACATCCAAGAACGCCGAAAACGCGGTATAGCATTGAGCCCCTCATACTTACTCTCCCCGATTCAATACTGTAGCAAGCAAAGGCTGAGCCAAAAGGAGGTACAGAGTTGAGATACTAACTCACTCTACCACAATCACTTAATGATAGGAATTGGTGCTACTACTGACCGGGTGGTCAGTTGGGTGGCAGCGGGCTTACCAGACTGCGCAGGCGATTGCCTACAACCTGTCTCGGAATTGACCCCGTCGCCAGTGTCGTGAGTCAGAAATACCTGTCAATCTCGCTGGCCTTCGTGGCCCTCTGAGGACGGAATCGGCCGAGGGCGAAGTCGGCACGCTGTGCAGCCGATCGGAGCAGATATCAATCCTGAGAGAGGATCTAATCTTTCTCCAGTGGGACACCGAGGCCGTCGGCCAGGCGCTTGACGTAATTGAAGTACCCGGTGATCTGACAAGTGTCCAGGATCGCCGCATCGGACCAGCCCGCGTCACGAAGCAACGCGACGTCGCCCGGTTCCATGGCTTCGGGCGTACGCGTGAGTTTGTGCGCATAGCGAAGCATGGCCCGCTCGGCATCCAACAGATCGGCCTGCTCGAAGTCCGAAGAGATCTGTTCGGTGAGCTGATCGTCCCCGGTGAGTGCGCGCAGACCGCGCGCATGATGGACCACTCAGTAGTGACATTGATTGGCCGCCGAGACCGTGACGGCGATCATCTCCCGCTGTGCACGGGTCAGCTCTGACGAACCGCGCATCAGGTGACGGTAGAAATCGTAGTGTCCCCGAAGTGAGGGTGGATTGAGGGAGTGTATGCGCAGTATGTTATCCACGCGCCCATCGGGACGGTGCCACTGCTGGTAGTACTCCGCCAGTTCGCCCTGGGCATCCGCTTCGGCGATCATGTCGATCCAGGCTTTCGAAGACATATCCCCCTGCCTGCGGTCCCTACTCGGGACTGTAGCCCACATAATAGTTGAGCATTTCGATCTCGCGCGCCTTGCGGTCTGCTTCCACCTGCATCAGGTCCCGCAGCGAAATGAGTCCGACCAGCTGATCAACGTCGAGCACCGGCAGGTGGCGAACGAGCATCTCCTGCATCTTGAGCATACACGCACGATGCGGGGCGTCGGTGCGGGCCACGACCAGGTCAACGGTCATGACGTCGCGCACCCGCATGGCAGCCGGATCCTT
>JAUVRN010000466.1 GCA_030597645.1 Candidatus Zixiibacteriota bacterium | reverse complement strand
TCACCCCGCACCAGGGCGGTGCTGGTGGGCAACCTCCCCTACAATCTGAGCGGTCCGATCCTGGGGTGGATCTTTGCGTCTGCGCGCCGCTGGCAGCCGGTGGTGGTCATGCTTCAGCTCGAGGTGGCGCGCCGGCTGGTCGCATCTCCGGCCACGCGCGATTTCGGACCGCTGGCCATCGCGCGCGCGCTGCACTTTGATGCGGCCAAGCGGTTCAACATCCGTCCCGGCTCGTTCAAACCGCCTCCCACGGTCGATTCCGCCATCGTGGAGCTCCGGCCTGTGGCCAGACCGCCCGTGAGATGGAAGGACACGGCGGGGTTCATGAACTTCGCGCGGGCTCTGTTCGGGCAACGACGAAAGACGATTCGCAACAACATCAGGCAGAACACCGGGCTCGACACGGTCCTGACGGAACGCCTTCTCGTTCTCGCCGGGGTGAACGGACGCCTTCGCGGGGAACAGCTGACATGGTCGAATCTGGAGCACCTGTTTCAGGCCTACGGTACGGTGGCCGCCTCAGGTAAGTAACCGGATGGCGATCCACATGTAGCAGCCTGCTGGACCACCTACGTCCCCGAGAGGAGTGAAGTTCGATGACCGAACCGACGAAGTACGTGATCAACACCGACATTCGCTTTCGGCCACTGGAACGAGTCGACATCCCATCGCTGGTGACCGAGTGCAAGGAGAAGTGGTTCAATCAGACTCTCTGCCAGGTCAACGACTGTGTCGTCCGCCTGGGCATACTCGAGGGCGAGTTCCATTGGCACCATCACGATGAGGAGGACGAGTTCTTCTACGTGGTGGAAGGCACGTTGCTCATCGACCTGGAAGATCAAACGGTCGAGCTCGGCCCCAATCAGGGCATGCTGGTGCCGCGTAAGGTACGGCATCGGACCCGCGCGCCCGAGCGTGTGGTCGTCCTGATGACCGAAGGCCGGGGCGTAACGCCCATCGGTGATTAGCGGGCTGTTGGGAGCAGGCCATGGATGATCAACGACACGGCGAAACCAGCAGGGAAGGGCCGCATGACTACCGGTGATTCTCACGTCATCGAACACTACGCGATGGGTGACCTCGGCGAGACTATTCTCAGGACCCTCCGGGACATGGGCAAAGATACCAACGCCCTGACGCCCGAGGATCTGGCCCCCGTGGATGCGATGCACATTCGTGGGCGGGAGGCGACGGTGGCCCTGGCGAAACACGTCGGCCTCGAGCCCGGAATGCGCGTCCTCGACGTCGGATGCGGCCTGGGCGGCACGAGCCGGCACCTGGCGGTAGAGTATGATTGCCACGTTACGGGTGTGGATCTCACAGAGGAGTACTGCCAGGTGGCGTCATTGTTGTCGGATCGTCTGCATCTGGCGGATCGAACCGAATTCCGTCAGGGCAGCGGCACCGATCTCCCCTTCGAAGATCATTCGTTCGACGTGATCTGGACGGAGCACGTGCAGATGAACATCGCCGCCAAGAGCGACTTCTACGGCGAGATGGTGAGAGTGCTCAACCCGGGCGGGCGACTGGCATTTCACGACGTCTTCCGGGGTGCCGGCGGCGATGTCGTGTACCCGGTCCCCTGGGCGGAAGATGCATCCATCAGCCACCTGATGGCCGTAGAGGAGCTCGAGCAGCAGCTTCGATCGCTCGAGCTGAAAAAAGTATACTGGGAGGACTGCACCCGGGTTTCGGCAGAGTGGTTCGGTAGAGCCGTGCAACGGGTGCAGAAACACGGACTCCCGCCCATGGGCGTACGTTTGCTCATGGGGCCGACGGCCAGGCAGAAACTCATCAACATGAGCCACAACCTCCAGGCCGGACACGTCACGGTGATCGAGGCCGTGCTCAGCCGGTGATCGCCGGGCGATGACCGGTTGCTCCGATCGTCTCCTGTTCTTACTCATCCATCAGGTCCACCCGCGTGTGCAGGGCGTGAGGGTTGGGGGTTTACCATGAGCAGCCAGGATGCCGATCTGATCCGTCTCCCGCCGAGGGAGTTCGTACGTTACCTCCAGAAAGAGCGCATCAGGCGACTCTACCTGGGGCTCGACGGCGAGCGCGTCGTGCCGTCGCATCCCCAACTGGCCGGCCTGGCCGAGTTCATCCAGTCGGATCGGCGTGATTTCGTGCAGCACGAGGGACTGTTCTTTCAGATCAGTGAGCGCTACGACACCCTGCAGGGCGCCTTTGTACACCGCACCTGCCGTGGGCAGGCGGCGGGCGGCGTGCGGTACTGGCAGTACGATTCCGTGGAGGACTACCTGCGCGACGGACTTCGGCTGGCCCGCGGTATGACACAGAAGAACGCACTGGCCGGGCTCTGGTGGGGCGGCGGCAAGGGGGTCATGGCGCACAACGCCGCCTTCAACAAGTCAGATCCCGATGTCCGCGCATCCCTGTACCGCGAGTACGGCGACTTCATGACGTCGCTGCAGGGTTGCTACGTCACGGCCGAGGACGTGGGCACCAACGTAACCGACATGGTTGAAGTGTTCTCGCAGACACGCT
>JAUVRN010000289.1 GCA_030597645.1 Candidatus Zixiibacteriota bacterium | reverse complement strand
CCTGGCGCCGCTGCACCGTTACAGGGGCCTGCGCAAACGGGTGCTCCAACTGGACCAGCTACTGCCCTACGCCACGGCCGTGCCGCTGGTCCCCGACGCGGACCTGACGTTCGCGTCCGATCAGGCCGCCGGGCTGGTCCTGTCGGGTCTGAAACCAATGGGTGACGATTACGTGACGGTTCTCCATCGCTTCTTCGACGAGCGCTGGATCGACGTCTACGAAACGGAGGGCAAGCGATCCGGCGGCTATTCCAGCGGCAGTTACGGTACGCCGCCTTACATTCTGCTCAATTTCAACGGTACCCTCGATGAGGTATTCACGCTCGCACACGAACTGGGCCATTCCATGCACTCCTACCTGTCGCACCAGACCCAGCCTTTCGTGTACAGCGATTACACCATCTTCGTCGCCGAAGTCGCCTCGACGGCTTCCGAATCGCTACTCCTGGCGCACATGCTGGAGCAGACCACGGATCGAGCACAGAGGCTGTACCTGCTGAATCACTGGGCCGACCAGATCCGAGGCACCGTGTACGTGCAGGTCATGTTCGCCGAATTCGAGCGGTCCATCTACACGCGGGCGGAAGCGGGTGAACCGCTGACGCACGAAACGCTCTCGGAGATGTTCCACGAGTTGTTCTATCGCTACCACGGTCCCGAACTGGCGCCGAACGATCTGGTGGGCACAGGCTGGAGCCGCATCCCGCACTTTTACTACAACTTCTACGTCTATCAGTACGCCACCGGCTACGCGGCGGCCAGTGCACTGGCCCAGCGCATCCTCCAGGAAGGGGACGCGGCTCGCCAACCGTACCTCGACTTCCTGCGTTCCGGTGGCTCCGATTATTCCATCAGCCTGCTCCAGAAGGCAGGGGTGGACAGGACCAAACCGAAGGCGGTGATGGATACACTGGCATTGTTCGACCGGCTCATGGGCGAAATGGAAGATCTGCTTCACGCGACCTGACCGATGGCACCGACGAGCACGACCGCAGACAGCCTGTTATCGTGCAAGCCGAAGACCGCCTGCTATCGTGCAAGCCGCAGGCGGCCTCTACGTGAGTGTCTGAGACATTGAGGTTGGTACCTGAACCGTGTGTATCGCGCGGACCGAATCGACCAGAAGGGGCTCTCATGAATCCGACGGGCAGGTGGCTCACACGGGTGATCCTGTTGTGCGTAGTGACGGGCGGCGGAATCGTGCCCGCTGAAGCAGAGGCCGGCGATGCCCGGCTCGCCGACCTGTTCAGCGACTACTGGGAAACGCAGATGCGCGCCTACCCGACGTGGGCCACGTACCTGGGTGATCATCGCTACGACGCGCTGCTGACCGATTACTCGTCCGTCGCGTATGCGCAACGCAGCGAACAGACGAAGGTCTTTCTGCAGCGCATCGAGGCCACTCCCCTGGAGGGCCTCTCCCCGGCCGACAGCCTCAACCACATGCTGTTCGCCCGCATGCTCCGAGACGACATCGAAGGGGAGCAATTCGCGGGATGGCTCATGCCCATCACACAGCAGGGCGGACCGCCCAGCAACTTCGCCGAACTTCCCACGTTCCATCCCATGCGCTCCCGCAACGACGTGGAGAACTACATCGCGCGACTGCGCGAGTTTCCCGTCCTGGTGGAACAGGTCATCGCCAATATGCGCGAAGGCATGAAACGCGGCCTTGTGCCCGCCCGCGTCACCATGAAGGCCGTGCTGCCCCAGTACGACGCACTCATGGTCCGGGATCCGGCCGATCACGTGTTCGCGGGCGTGATCGAAAGGCTGCCCGAAACACTGTCCGCGCCGGAACGTGATTCGCTGCGCACGCGCATACTCAAGGCGATTCGCAACGACGTGATTCCGTCGTACCGAGTCCTTCGAACGTTCATACGGGACCGGTACATACGGGCCTGTCGGCAGGAGCCCGGCATATGGGCACTGCCCGACGGTGCCGAGCGCTACGCGTACCTGGTCCGGCACTATACCACGACCGATCTGACCCCGGAGGAGATCCACGAGATCGGCAAGCTCCAGCTCGCCGGGACCAAGGCCCAGATGCGCAAGATCACCAACGCGTACGCATACACCGGTCGGCTGTCCGACTTCATGCAGGCGATGCGTGACAATCCGCGCTACTACTACGACAACGCACAGGATCTCATGACTGGATTCCGCGAGATCTGCCGAGCCATGGACAAGAAGCTGCCCGAGCTCTTCGGGAGGCTGCCGAAACAGTGGTACGACCTGCGCGAGATCGAGGCTTTTCGCGCCCCGTCTGCGCCGGCGGCATATTACTACGGCGCGCCGGATGACGGCTCACGACCCGGCTACTTCTACGTCAATACCTACCGGCCCGAGACTCGGCCCAAATACACCATGGAGGCCCTGGCGTACCATGAGGCCGTGCCGGGCCATCACCTGCAGCTTACGATTCAGCAGGAGCTGGAGGGCCTGCCCGACTTCCGCCGGCATGGCGGGTTCACCTCGTTCATAGAGGGCTGGGGGCTGTATGCCGAACTCTTGCCGAAGGAAGTCGGCATGTACATCGACCCGATATCTGATCTCGGCCGGCTGACGTACGAGGCCTGGCGCAGCGTGCGGCTCATCGTCGATACCGGCATCCACCACTTCAAGTGGACGCGCGAGGGGACCATCGCCTTCTTCCAGGAAAACACGGCGCTCTCGGACGTGAATATCGTCTCTGAGGTGGATCGCTACATCGCCTGGCCGGGGCAGGCGCTCGCCTACAAAATCGGCCAACTCAAGATCCTCGAGTTGCGCAAGGAGGCAGAGCGGGGCCTGCGCGATGCCTTCGATCTCCGCGACTTCCATGATGTACTGCTGGAAGAGGGGGCACTGCCCCTCGCTCTGCTCGAAGTCAAGATGGACCGGTGGCTGCGCGCACAGATCCGTGCAACGGGTGGCCGGCGCAGAAGGTAGAGAGAATCAGTCCGAGGTGGCCAGGTCGACCAGGGCCTGGCCACTCAGTCGACACAATTCCCACTCTTGCATCACGTCTGCGCCGAGAGAACGATAGAACTCAATGGCGGGTTCATTCCAGTCGAGGACCATCCAGTCCATGCGCCCGCATTCCTGCGATACCGCCTCTCTCGCCAGAGCCACCAGCAGCGCCTTGCCGTACCCGCCACCGCGCTTGTCCGGATAGACGAACAGATCTTCCAGGTACAGCGTGGGCCGCGCCGCGAAGGTGCTGAATTGATAATAGTAGAGCGCGAATCCCACCGGCGTGCCCCCTTCGAAGGCCAGCAGGCACTCGAAGTGCGGTCGTTCACCCCAGCCGTACGTTCGGATTCGTTCCTCGCCCTCGGGATCCGGCCCCTCGAGCTTTTCATACTCAGCCAGAGCGTGAATGAATCGGATGACGAGGTCGGCGTCTTCGGGCCCGGCTCTGCGGATGACGAGAGCGGACACTAAAACCAGTCGTCTATATAGGTGGCATAGCGCGGAAAGGCGCGTGACAGCACAGCGACCTGCTCCGGCGTGGCCTGCAGTGTACCCGCATCCACGAGGTCCTCCACCGAACGGTATCCCACGTACATCTGCGACAGCGTCTGAATCGACACGCGGGCCGCACCCTTCGCGGTGTTCGTCGACTCCACCGACACGCCGCCGCCTGCCCAGTCGAGTCGCCACGCACCTCCTGTCCAGGGCGCCGTAACGTCGGCATCGACTTCGATCAGCACCGATTCGTTCAGATCCGAATCGTAAACCAGTCGCTCCAGCGCGCCTTTGATATCGACGACTTTGGTCATCATCTTGGGTTCAAGCTTGGCCTCGAACATCGGATCCGCAAACAGGTCCACGATTTGCGTG
>JAUVRN010000011.1 GCA_030597645.1 Candidatus Zixiibacteriota bacterium | reverse complement strand
GTACCAGGCAATCCATCTCCTCGCCCGATCCGCGGATCCGAACCTCGGGTTTCGGACCGATCGAAGAGACTCTTCGGGGCCGTCAGGCCCAGCTCGAAGCGGAGCGCTGCCTGCGCTGTCATCTCCGTCAGACGATCACGGCTGTCACGCTGCCGCCGGATCGGTGGCTGACGCTGGACCGGGAGCATGTCGAGTCTGTGCCGGATACCGAGGGTGTGGTCCGGCTGCTCGACGGCGACAGGAAAGTGATCCGCATAACCGGTACGGCCGGCCTTCGGGAGAGCCTGATGCAATGTCTGGATGAGCCGGGCGCGGCCCGCTACTTTGTGTGGGAGGCCGATCCCATGTTTACCAAGCGTGAGAGTGAACTGCTGCAGCAGCACCTGCAGGCGCACGGCGAGCTTCCCGGCGGAGGTGTCGGCGGCGACGAACTGGAGGACCTGTTTTGACCGAGGAGTGTCCTGAACCAACGGCCCCGGGCAAGATGAATGAAATGTTGGCCGAAGGCTGGTCGTCACGGTTCGTGGCATCCGGTCCGCGCCTGCAGGAGGGTATCGACAACTATCGGAGTCTCGGCTTCGAGGTGACGACGGTGCTTTTCAGAGAGCTCGGCTGCGGCGAGTGCACAATCTGCTTTGAAGACGACAACGAGGATGCGGCGATGATCTTCACGCGCAAGACGCCTACGGATTCCTCGAAACTGTCGGAGCCTCCGGAACCCTCGGAATCCGCGGATTCCTCGGAATCTTCGGAACCTGCGGATTCCTCGGAACCCGTGGAAGACTCGCAGTGATTCGACTTGAACCTGGAGCCGAAATAAGTTCTTGAGCAGTCTGCTGGCAGCCTGCCAGGGTGATGAAAGGAGATCGCGGATGAAAGCGATGGTATTCAAGGAGCCGAATCAACCCCTCGTACTGGAGGAGTGGCCCACCCCGGAACCGGGTGCCGGGGAGATCGTGGTCAAAGTGGCGGCCTGTGGTGTATGTCACACCGATCTGCACTACATCGATCACGGCGTGCCGACCTTTAAGAAGCCGCCTCTGATCCTCGGCCACGAAGCCGCCGGTCTGGTGGCCAAAGTCGGCGCCGACGTCAAAGACCGCAAGGAGGGCGACCGGATCCTGCTGCCTGCCGTGCTCACCTGCGGACACTGCGACAACTGCCGTACAGGCCGGGAAAACATCTGCCTTAACATGCGCATGTTCGGCAATGACATCGACGGAGCGTATGCCGAGTATGTGCTCGCACCGGCCAAGGACTCCTTCATTCTGCCGGAAGCTATTCCGCTGATTGAGGGGTCGATCATCGCCGACGCCATCTCTACGCCCTTTCACGCGGTCAAGAATCGCGGCGCGATTCGCGGTGGAGATAACGTGGTCGTCTTCGGCTGCGGTGGTATTGGACTCAACATCGTACAGGTCGCCACTGCGTTCGGTGCACACGTCATTGCCGTCGACGTCAAGGATGCCAAGCTCGAGGTGGCACGCTCTCTGGGCGCGATGGAGACGATCAACCCGGAGCAGGTTGAGCGGGTCGACAAGCAGGTCCGCAAGCTGACGGGCGGCGGTGCCGACGTGGCTTTCGAGGCCATCGGCAATCCCACGACCATCGCCGGTGCATTCGGTTGCGTACGCAACGGCGGGCGCCTGGTCGTCGTGGGCTACACAGATCAAAAGGTGGCGCTCAACGCCGGCCGCATCATGTACCGAGAGATGGAAGTAGTGGGATCGCTGGGTTGTCGCCCGGTCGACTATCCCCGCCTCATCCACATGGTGGCCGACGGCAAGATCAAGGTGAAGGAACTGGTGAGTCACCGGTTTGCGCTGAAAGACACCAATCAGGCATTCGATCAGATGCGTGCGGGAGAGGGACTGCGCTCGGTTGTGGTGCCGTGACGGGAGACAGGATGGACAACAGGCTGTGCGCATCCCTGATGGACGAACACAGGGTCATCGAAAAAGTCCTCGATGCCCTGGAGTGCGAAGCCGGGCGCGTGGAAGATGGCACCCCGGTCGACGGAGCGTTCTTCGAACACGCGATCGCGTTTGTACGCGAATTCGCTGACGGTCTTCATCACCAGAAAGAGGAGCGTGTGCTGTTCCCGAGCTTGACGGAGGCCGGTCTGCCACAGGAGGGCGGCCCCGTCGGTGTGATGTTGATCGAGCACGACGAGGGCCGGCGCTTCGTCGGCATGATGCACGAATCGCTCGCCGGGGCTGTGGCTGGAGAGGCGGCCGCGCGGACGCAGCTCTCCATGGCTGCCCGTGGGTACGTGGTACTCCTGCGTGCGCACATTCAAAAGGAGGACACGGTCCTGTTCCCCATGGCGGAAAACGTGCTGGACGAGTCCGCGCACAGCCGCGTGCGCACCGGCTTCGAGGAGGCCGAAGGGGATCAGCCGAAGCGGGACGCCGCGCACCGGGACTGGGCCGGTCGCCTCAGTACCTAGCAGACTGCATCAGATCACCCGGAACGCTCGTCACGGGCACAACCACAGACTTGGGATGACGGCACAGGCATCCGGAGGCGGCGGAACACCCCTGAAGATGTAGTTGATCAGGTTCATGATGTCCGCCGTCGTGATCCAGCCGTCCATGTTGAGATCCGCCACACCCTCGCAGGGCACAGGCGTCGGTCCACTGTGGAAGATGTAGACGATCAGGGTGATGAGATCCATGATGTCGAGTTCCCCGGAGGCATTGGCGTCGCCGAGGAATAGCCGGCTGCAGTCGAAGGTGCATTCGGCCGTACACCATGGGTCACCGTCGCACACCTCGTGGCAATCCCGGTGGCCGTCGCCACAGGTGGGATTGGGCACGGGGTTGCCCCACTCGATCACCGACCAGAATCGAGCGTCGGGATTCTCACTGTCATCCTCGAGCGTATTGTTCCAGCTCCCCGGAGGGTCAGGCGCCGGATCCTGATTGGGACCCCACATCGAAAGCACGGTCTCATTGCCGTAGTTGGGCTCGCCCTGGTTCCAATTGGCATAGCTCCACGGCTCACTGGTGTTCCAGCCCCAGCAGGTGCCGAGATCACGGCCTCCCAGATAGAACTGATGCCCGGTCGTGGGTGGGTCGGTGCCCGCCAGCACGTGATCGAAGATAAAGGCGTTCTCTGCCGCGGAGCTGATCGTGGCCAGGTAGCCCGGTATGTCGTTGAGGATCAATGTTGGAAGGAGGCCGTACGCGTCCCGCCAGGTGCGCGCCTCGGCCAGCACGGCGTACCAGTGTCCGTTGCCGCCGTCGGCCACACGCCACTGCATCAGGTGAATGACGGAGTCCTCGAACACGGACTGACAGGCGTCACCGATACCGTTGCCGTCACTGTCCGCCTGGTCCGGGTTGTGGACCGTGGGGCAGTTGTCTTCCACGCAGGTATTGGCCGGGAAGCCGGGATCGCCGTAGCCGTCGCCGTCCTGGTCGGTGCACGTGTCGCAGGCATCCCCGGTTCCGTCGGCGTCAAAGTCGCTCTGTGTGGGATTGGCATCGTCCGGGCAGTTGTCGCAGATGTCCCCCAGACCATCGCTATCGGAGTCGGTCTGCGGGTCGTTGAAGTCAGCGGGGCAGTTATCCGTTTGGCATGTACTCGCCGGGAATCCGGGATCCCCAAAGCCATCCCCGTCCGTATCGGTACAGGGGTCGCACAGGTCGCCGATTCCGTCGCCGTCGGCATCGGCCTGATCCGGATTGGATGCCGTGGGGCAGTTGTCGCAGATGTCGCCGAGCCCGTCACCGTCTGAATCATCCTGGCCCGGATTGTTGTCATCGGGGCAGTTGTCACAGACGTCCCCCACGCCGTCGCCGTCCACGTCCGACTGATTGACATTGGGCACCGTGGGACAGTTGTCATCCCCCATAAAGGCGCAGCCGGTGTTGACAAAGCCCGGATCTCCCCACCCGTCGCCGTCGGTGTCGTTGCAGGTGTCGCAGGCATCACCGATGCCGTCGCCGTCATAATCCTCCTGGCGGGGATTGGTGTCCTGGGGGCAGTTGTCGCAGGCGTCTCCGAGGCCATCGCCGTCGGAATCCGCCTGGTTGGGATTGGAGACGGTAGGACAGTTGTCACAACCTCCGTACACTCCGTCACCGTCCGAGTCGTTGCCGATACAGATCTCTCCATGTGTAAACTGCGGGACACGCTCGATCGCTCCCTCGTCCGCAAAGGAGAGGAAGTTGGACGGCGGAATCAGCAGCGTGTCCACCATAACCGCGCCCTGCTGTGAACTCGCGGCGAGCCTGAAGTGGATGTCCACCAGTGGACCCTGGGTGGGCGCGAGACCCGTGCTGAATGACAGGAAGCCCACGAGAATCGTCTTGTTCGTATGATTGATCAGTACGGTGCGCTGGACCCAGATCGGGTCGGTACCCAGCGGGGCGTGATAGCTGACCCCTTTGTTGCCGGTCGTGGCGTCCACGACCGTCGTGTCGATCTCGATCGCGGGGTTGCCGTCGTAGCTGAAGGGCAGCACAAAGCTGGCCACATCGGGCGTCCGGGTGTCGATACTGATCGTCAGGCTGAACGTCTCGCCCGATGTCGGTAGCGTAACCACGTGGGACGACACCGATACGAAATCACTGTCGGAGACCGTCTGTGCTACTGCCGGAGAAAGGGGAATGGCCAGAAGCAGCACGAGTACTACTGTACCCACGTGCAATCTGGTCAGACGGGTGATGGGTGGAACGACGCGACAGCGTAACATGTTGCACCTCCTGACCGCCAGAGTCTCGGTCGAGGATTCGGGACGTGATGCAACCTGGTGTCAGATCTACGGGTCGAGGGTCGCGGGGCCCGACGATGTCTGTGGTCCCTCTAATACTGTAATTTACCGGATGGAGCGGTCTCTCGTCAAGCAGTTGCAGGCCAGACAGGCGGCTTCCTACGATTGACTCTCGCCGATAAGAGCCGCGACGGATTCGGCCAGTCGCCGATATCCTTGTGCATTCGGATGAACGTAGTCGCTCTTCAGCGATGCATCCGCCAGGATCTTCGCCACGATGTCCTCGTCGCACGGAATCCGGTGCTGCCGGGCAAGTTCCTCATAGAAGGATGCCGTGCCGAGAAAAATACCGGGCTCGGGAACGCCGATGAGAATGACATCCGCACCGGACTGCTTGATGATGGCTATCATCGCGTCCAGATTGCTTGCGACCTCGTCTGCGTCTCGCTTTTGCAGCATGTCGTTTCCCCCGTGGCACAGTATCACGAGATCGGGTCGGTGTGACGCCAGTGCGGAAGGCAGACGCTCCAGTCCCGCCGAAGAGAGTTCGCCCGGGAGTCCGGCATTGATGACCGTGTAGCCGGTCAGGCGGGACAGCACAGATGGATACGCATCATTGACCGCTGAACCTTTTCCGGACGTGAGGCTGTCGCCGAACGCGAGAAGGACCGAATCCTGGGTCAGTCCCCTGATGGTGGCGGCGGGCTCACCGCACCCTCCCGCGGCGATGGCGAGAACACATGCTGCAATCAGGGTGCGTCTGGGGGCAGTATTCTGATGGTCGCGTTCGGGTCCGCCTGAAGTGGAACAGACCTGAGAGCTTCTTACACCTGTGACAAAACGAGCCAATCTGCTACCTCCTCACCAACCTGGATCTTAATCGGCTGCAGAGCGCCCCGACTTGAGCCGTCAGGACTGTCCCGAGAACGCGCAAGACAGCCGCTGCACCATTTCCGGAGATGAGGTTGTCACCGAATACCAGGAGAACGGGAATCAGGGGTCAGCCCTCACATCGTGGCCGCCGGATCTCCGCATTCGGGTCGATCATGCCCGGGCAAAGAAGAGCCAATCCGTCGCGTCCTCGCCCACCAGGCGATTATGAAACGTCACCGGCTCCACACGAACTTCTTGAAAAACCGAACGAAGCGCGTGCGCAAAGGGCGAACTCTCGGCATACGACCAGACGCCGAGGATTCCCCGGGACGCCAGGTGCTTCTTGGCGCGCTCCAGCCCTGTCTTTGTGTAGAAAAAGCTGTTTCCCCGATCAAGCCGTTCATCGGGCGAATGGTCGATATCGATCAGGATGATGTCCCACTGCTCATCCGGGGTTCCGGTGAGCCGAGCGTAGGCATCTCCCGACGTGACCCTGAAGCGCGAATCGCACTTGAGCTCCTTCGCAAGCGGTAAGAGGCCGTCATGGAACCAGTCGATCACCTGCGGCAGGAACTCGACCGCCTCCACCTGGCTGACGCGGTTCGCCAAGAGCACCTCACGGGCCGTGTAACCCAGCCCGAATCCGCCCACAAGAACCCTGAGATTCTCCGCTTCGTGCATTTCGAGCGCAATGGTCGCCAGGGCCCGCTCGGAAAAGGTCGTGTGGCTGCCCATCAGGTATTCGTGATTCAGCGTGATCTCGGTCACCACCGTACCCGGCTCGGCGAGCAGTGCCCGGCGTCTCAGGCAGAGGACACCAAGGGGCGTATCCTCGTAGGCGAGTATCTCGATGTTTGATGGGTTCATACGGTCAGCGACTCCGTCGATCCGACCTGCTTCGGGGTCCCAGGTAATCCGACGTACGCGTCAGGTATCCAGGCAGGAGGTAACACCGGGTACATAGCTGCATGTATAGCAGGGCGTTGCCACTGTTTCAACTGCAGATTGGTGGCACGTGTACTGAAACGAATCTACTGGCTTTGTTGGAAACGAGTGGGACCGAATTACCTCATGTCATTCAAGTCTTAGCTTTATGAACGCAGAAGACGGAGTGAGAACGATCGATAACGGGCGGCCGGTTCGGCAGATTCCATTCAACGAAAAGAAAGCTCAGCGCCTCAGGTCACTGGATCGAGTGTCCCCACTCGTAGTGCAGGCGCGTCATCCACGGGTGATCATCCGGAATCACGGCCATCGCCCGGTCCCGAGCATCGTGTGCTTCCTGGTCGTGCTCGAGTGCCGCATAGGCTTCGGACAGCGCGTGCAGCACTTCGGCATGCTCGGGATTGTCGATTCTGAGTGCCTCCAGAAGGGGCAGGGCCTCGGCCGCTTCGCCTGAGGCCACGCGCACCCGGAGGGTGTACAGGCGTGCCCAGAAGTCTTGTACCCCCGTCGCCATGGCTCTACGTGCATGCTCTCGCGCCGCGACCAGATCACCCAGTTCGAGGTAGCACAGCGCCATGAATGCGTGCGCATCGGCCTTGTCCGTCCGGTCGGGATTGTAATCGGTATCTGCCTTCCACACCGCGTCTGATCCGGCCAGCCACTCAATCGCTTTGTCGTATCGACCCTGACGGACCAGGGCGAGGCCGAGATTGAAATACGATTGGAACATCGTCGGATCGGTCTCTATCGCCAGCCGGTAGTACCGCTCTTCCTTGGTCGGATCGCTGGTGTGGCGCGCGATCTCGAAATTGCGGTTGGTATGCATGTCGCCGGGTCCGACACCACCGATTACCTCGCCGGCTCGATTGTATACGGTGGACTCATCGGGCGTAAAGGTCCCCATGGCCAGAGCGAGCTCAGCGAGCTGGTTCTGAATCTTGAGGGTCCACTCGGGACGTGTCTCCCGAGCGAGGGCACGGCGGTACGTGCGGACCGACGCCTCGAGATGATCGGTGCGCGTATAGACCATGGCGAGGTTCTCCAAAGCGTACAACGACCACACGGACTGGTCGTGCGGATCCAGCGCAATGGCTCGCTGGTACGCGTGGATAGCGGAATCTCCCATCTCTCGATTCCAGTACGCTACGCCGAGCCAGTATATCATCTCCACATCTTCGCCGTTCGCTTCCGCCGCACGGTTGAGTAACTCGATGCTCTCCATGTACCGGTTGGCCGAGAGCGCCTGCTTGCCCTGCTCGTACCACGCGGCCGCGTCCAGGCGGTCAGGCGAAGCCGCCCCTCCGACATCAGCCGCGGCAGAGGTACGGACGATCCCGATGAGAAAGCTCAGCAGAATCAGTAGCCGTACGAGCACGACCCGTCGGCGTATTCCGACAGGTCGTGTCCACTGGTGCTTGTTCGTCATCACGTGCTCATCACCTCATGATGTCCGGATCCGGACTCCCGCAGGCGTGGTCTCTAGCCGCCGCACGGATTGCAGGGATTGCTCGCCTTGCCACCGCAGGGGTTACAGGGGTTGCTGGCTTTGCCGCCGCACGGATTGCAGGGATTGTCCGCCATCATCGGGGCCGCGCTGCTGCCCATCAAGCTGACATCGATCGTGATCGACTCTCCGACCTTGCTGCCCACCAGGTCCATGCCCGCCGGCCCACGTACGCCGAAATCGGCCAGGCGAACCTCGAAGCTCGCACGCGCCGCCAGCAGATTGCCCGGCATTTTCGAGCGCGTCATGTCGGATTCCAAAAGATAGGTAATGCGTCCCGGGAACTCGACTTTCTTGCTCCGGCCCGCAATGGCGAGTTCGCCTGTCATCTTGACGTCGTAGGTCTGATACCCGGAGGCAGATTTGACTTTCTTGACATCAGAGACATTGGAAATCTTGAGCGTGATGTTCGGATGCGCGCTCGCGTTGAGCCAGTCTTTGCCCTGCAGATGTTCGTCACGCATGGGGATGCCCGTATTGAGCGTGTTCACAGGTACTACGAGTTCGCCTCGACCACCCTTCTTGGGATTCGACGGATCGAAGACCAGGTAGCCGGTGATCTGATTGGACGTACCTATGATGTCTTCCAGCGGCGCCTCACTCTTGAATGTGATCGTGTTGCGAGCCATGGGATCATCGACGTAGAACACAGTTCCCATCTTGGCAAAACAGGGGTTCACCGCCACTTTGTCGCCGCAGGGATTGCAGGGATTGGCCGCCTTGTCGCCGCATGGATTGCAGGGGTTCGTGGCTTTGCCGCCACACGGATTGCAGGGGTTCCCCTGCGCGAAGGCCGGCATGGCCATCAGGAGGACCAGCGTGAGGGTCAGTGCTGTTCGTTTCATGGTGTTTCTCCTTCCACCGTCGGGGTGGGTCTACCCTCAGTACGGCGTCTGTGCAGTTGGTGTCAAAGTGCCTGCCGCCTGACTCTCAGGCGCATAATCCACGCGAGGCCGAGCGCCAGCACCCAGGACAGGCCGGTGATGGTGACTACGGAGAGTGCGTGTTTGTCAAGCAAGCCCTGTGGGGTCGGCAAGAGCCCGAGGCGGAATTCGCTGCGAACCACCGTCTCTGTTCGCGACGCATCGTCGTAGAATCCTGCCGCAGCCAGAGGATCGTTGTCGTCGAGTTCCGCATCGACCTGCTCCACCACTTCATACTTGGTGTAGTAGTCACCGCCGGTCGCCTGCCACAGTACTATGCTGAGTACAGTGACGATGGCGGCTATGGCGATACTCACTCTGGGCATGCGGATTCCTCTTGGATTTCGGATGATCCTCGCGGCCGCCCGGCGGGCGTGCCCCGTGTTCTTGGGTCTGTAACCGGCCCATGCTCCAAACCGATCCCGGTTTTCTTGTGCCCGCCGCGACAGGACCCGCTGCAGTGGCTGTCACCAGGTCTTAAGTTGCTGTTACTGAGTCGATTTGAGGCCCCACTCGCAGATATTATGGGAGGCGGGCTCGACTACCGCTCGCGAGAGGATCTGCGACCCGCTGCGGGAAGATGGCCACAGGGCCCGAAGTGTCTGGTCGACTCATACTCGTTCAGCCGACTTCGGGGCTCAGAAACCGGACCGCTCCGCTCTGGAACCCGTTGCCCGGTTCTGTGGTTTTTTTGAACTGTAGGCGAGACCCATGGAACGGCGTCGTGGCTATTCCGCCACGAGCGAGGCTGGGGATCATATCGCCGCAAGAGAGCACTTATGAGCCGGAAGCTGGTGCGAGTCACTCACAGGACTACTGGGATCCCCATAGCGGAAGGGCCCATTGGATGGGGTATCACGCCTTTCGAGGGGAATCTCTACATCCGGAAGAAGTACCTACTCACGGGCCGGCTGACTCCGAACTTCATCCCGGGTCTGTGCCTATACAAGTTTCTCTACGTGTGGCTCGACTTCAAGCTGCCCGGGGGCGGGCGCTCAAGAAACCTGGGCTGGCTGTACTGGCTTCCTAATCCCCTGCTTCCGTTCATCTGGTTTCGAGTCGCCATCCCCAGGACCCATCCAGAGCTCATCGTGGAGGAGCTCGAAAGCGGAAGAGAGGATGGAGCGTCTCTTGACCCTGGATGATGCCCGGTGGTGTTGCCTGACAGATCGAGCGACGTTCGGGCTACGAGCCGGTGTTGCGACGGTAGATGTCGCGTCGATGACCGATACGCACAACGGAGATCACCAGTCGATCATCGTCGACCGAATAAATGATCCGATACTTGCCGCGCCGCACCCGGAACTTGTCGGCCCCTGAGAGCTTGTGGCATCCCGGTGGGCGCGGGTCTGTAGCGAGAGATCGGATCTTCGCCACGATGCGCTGCCGGTTCTTCTTGGTGCCCACCGCCTTCAGCTCCTTTGCCGCTGAGGGCTTGATAAAGAGCCTATAGTTTGCCACGCTTGCGAAGCTCTTTGATCACCCTCTCGAAAGGGAGGTCGGGCTCTGAGGCTCGCTCGTCGAATGCAGCCAGATCCTCGGCGTCTTCGGCGAGGCTCTGCTTGACGGCATCGTTTACGAGCTCCGAGATCGAAAGGTCCATCTCTGCGGCCTTCAGCCTCAGCAGGCGGTGAAGAGCCTCATCGAAATACACTGTAGCGCGCTTGGTGCTCATGGGGTCACTATAACGTTATAACGTCATAGCGTCAAGCATCTCGTGAGCCCCACGAGTTCGGCGCTCACCGGCAAACAGGGATCACGGCCTGTACATAGCCTGAGCGCAGCCCATCTCTTGCTCCGTACAATGTATCACCCCTCACCAGACGTCCCATCACATGCGCGCCCGGCGCACCGTGTGCCTCGCCCCAAGGCAGCAGGTAAGGCACCAACTCCACGCCAGTCAGGAGTTGACCGGAAACGGGCACAACGCGTGATTCTTCGCACTGAAAGCGGCAATACCAGGAGGATTAACAGCCTGGACTCGGCATGGTCCTTCGCCGCTCCACCACGACCGCTGTAATCGGAGTGGGTGTGAGGAGGCCGCAGGCATCTCGAGAGATTGCGGACAAGCCGGTGAACACGATCGCCTTGACAGGCGGTCAGGAAGTGAGAGAACCTTGGAAATACCGACCGCAGAAGAAGCTCTGGAACGACTGAAGCAGGGAAACGAGCGATTCAAAAGCGGCCGTGCGGTAGGCGCGGGTCGGGTGGGCTCGCGCCACGAGCGGCTCATCCAGCGTCAGGACCCATTTGCCATAGTTCTTAGCTGTTCCGACAGCCGGGCGCCGACAGAGATCATATTCGACACCAGGCTCGGTGACGTGTTCGTCGTACGCGTCGCAGGTAACGTAGCCAACCCCTCGAGCATCGCCAGCATAGAGTACGCCGTGGCGAATATTGGAACAAAACTCATCGTCGTCATGGCGCACCAGAATTGTGGCGCGGTGAGCGCTGCGATGGAGGGCGGTGACGCGAGTAAGAATCTGAATCTTCTGATGAGCTACATCCAACCGGCACTCGAGCCGCCAGAACAGGATGGCGACATTGTGGCGAAGCGCAATGCCCGGATCAACGCGGACCGGCTGATTAGTGAATCGGACATCATACGTGGAGCGATTGAAGATGACGGTGTCAGAGTGGTCACCGCGTTCTTTCGCTTTTCTGACGGCGCAGTTGAATTCGATTGATTGTGCCGAGAGACGGGGTACGCTCCGTCTGCACGTAGCGCGCTTCACCAGGCAGGATTGATGTACGTAAAGAAACGCGTCAGCATAATTGAGCACATCGTCGAGAACTGGAAGGTCGTAGCTCTCCTCCTCGTCACGGTAGCCGCGGCCACCGTGGTATATCTCGAGCTGCTCCGCCCCTTCGTGACGGTGTCGATGATTGTGGTTACAGGGTTCTCGACCGCCATCTCGTTTTTCATCGCCTTCTTCACCGCTCAGGCGTATGACCGATGGTGGGAAGCACGCAAGATATGGGGAACCATCGTCAATGATTCCCGTTCCTTCGGCCGTATGGTCATGACGTTGTTCGGGAAGGCCGAACGGACATCGGAAGTCACCACGATTCAAAAGCGACTGGTTCGCCGGCACATCGCACACCTGTACGCGGTCAAAGAGCAGCTCCGAAGAGAAAGCACCAAGGAGTACTCTGCCTATTTGAGCGATGAAGATGCTAGCCGGGTAAGCGGATCATCCAACGTGGGCAATGCGATACTGCGGCTGCAGGGGGAGGATATCGACGAGGCCGAACGCGCGGGCCATATAGATGTGATACGCATGGCGCAATTCAATGACATGCTGAGCCGTTTCAGCACGTCAATGGGGATGGCGGAGCGTATCAAACTGACCGTGTTCCCAGCCTACTATGCCTCGATGATCAGGGTCTCGATCTGGATTTTTGTGCTGGTATTTCCAGTAGCGCTCAGCGAGCAAGTCGGGTACTGGGCGATCTTGTTCGCTGCTCTGTTGGGGACGATTTTCCTTCTGATATTTAGGGCAGGGAAGGCGCTGTTGGATCCATTCGAGGGCGCACCAAATGACACCCCGATGTCCAGTATCGTCAGAACCATAGAGATCAACCTGCTCGAGCAGATTGGTGCCAAAGACATTCCGGCCCCGGTGCAACCCATCGAAGGCCGGTACCTGATGTAGGTCAGTAACGGGCCTCCTGCTCCTCTGTTTCTCATACCGCCCCGTGCGATTATGTGCAATGCTGGCTTGAGGCGTCCAGAGCAGTGAGTCGGGCGCTGAAGTCAGCGAGGGGTGCCCATTGACCATCGGTGTGCCCGGAACTTGTGCGCCGAAGTTGAGGAGGTAGGCAGGGCCGCCGATACGTGCCACGTGGGAACCATCAGGCCATTGGTACATAGAAAAGGCCAATAATTGACATGGGAGCCACTTGCGAATATATTTGTGCCAGACTATGAGACGGCAAACTACACGATACACCACGTGGGCGCTGTGCCTGCTGTTTGTAGCCGTAAGCGTCAGCGGGAGCTCCGGCGGCGTCCTGTGCATCGGCGATGACGGTCACGCAGCCGTGGGGACGGCTTGCCTTCCATGCTGCGACGACGGTGCCAGGACATGCGACGCGGAGCCCTCCGATCGTCGCCACGAGGAACATGATGATTGTTCCAACTGTGCCGACGTGCCGCTCCACGAGCTCACCTGGTCACGGAGGCCGTCCAATCGTGACGTCTGCGATGCGGGTTTTGCGGGCGACATGGATCTTGTGTCGGCATTCGCACCTACGGTATACACGGCGTATCGCCCGACTCAGCAGATGCGGCGTCATCAACAGCCGCCACAGCGTTTCTTGGAGCCACTCGCCTCCACTGTTCTTCTCATCTGATCTTCAATCCACGGGCCAGTGTTAACGAGCTGAGCTGAGGGCACCGTGCCCGCCGGATTTGTCTCTATCCGTCGGCCCTCGCGGCGGCACCTCAGAATCCACCTGTGCAATGAGAAAGAGCATGAGAGTAACAGTACCATCCATCATTCCGCTCCTGGGGTTCGTGGCCGTTTCACTGGTCCCGGTCACGGCTGTGGCGAGTGATTACGACCTCTTTGAGGCGCCATTCGACAGCACCCGATATGTCGACAGCGATCAGCCCATGTCACTCTCGGAAGTATTGACGCTGGTTGCTCGCGCCAATCCGACCTTTCGAGCGCTCGATCTGCGACGAACGGCCGCTCAGCATCAGTTGGATCAAGCGGGCCTCTGGCTGAATCCACAATTCGAATCAGAGTTCGAAAACATCAGCTGGGATGCCCGGGGATTCGAAGAATCGGAGATGACCCTAATGTTGTCTCAGGAGTTTCAGATCTTTGGGCAACGCGGTGCCCGCAGGCAACGGGCACAGGCCGGCATCGATGCCGTGAGTCTGGATGCGCGACTTTCAGCTTTTGATCTCTTCCTTGATGTCAAGAGCCGGTTCCATGCGCTCGCGCACGCTCAGAGGAGAGCGGTCCTGGCCGACTCGTCGGTCGGTCTCGCCAAAGGTATCCAGGACAACATCACGTATCGGCTGGAGAAGGGTGCGGCGCTGCAATCGGAACTGCTGCTGGCTCGACTCGAATGGCAGCGCGTACAGCTCGCGGCCGATGCGGCAGCACAGGATCTCGTCGCCTCTCGGGTGGGGCTCACGGCACTCTGGAGCAGCATATCCACCGATGTGACCGTACGGGCGGCAGAGGAACCGGACTTGAGCTGGGCGACTCATCGACTGGCTGCCCTGACTCAGGCCATCGATTCCAGCCGGAGTGCTCTGACGCTGCAGAGTCAGGCACAGATTATCCGTGCAGAACATCAGCTGGGCGCGGCCCAGGCGAGGCCGGGGATCACACTGAGCGGCGGATACAGACGCCTGCAGGAACTGGGCATCAACTCGCTCGTATTTGGCCTGTCCCTCCCGCTCCCGCTGTTTGACCGCAACCAGGGAACGAGAGCTAGCCTGGACGCGCAGTTGCATTCGCTCGAGTACGAAAAGCTGCGTGTCCAGCTTGAGGCGTCAGCGAGTATCCGTGCGGGCGCGGCAGTGCTCACTCAACTAATTCATCGCCATGACGTCCTCGATTCCACCCTGCTGCCTACCGCCGACGAAGCCTACACAACGCTCCAGCAGGCGTACAATGCCGGCCGTCTCCCGTACACCAACCTGCTTGCGGTCGAGCGGGCTCTGATCGAGTTGCGTTTCGAGCACAATGACGTGCTTCTGGCCATTCACAATCAAGTAATAGCACTTGAGCGCATCTCCGGCGTCAGGTTGCAGAGAGACTTCGAGTAAAGGGACCATCCGATGACAAGATTCATGAATCTCCTGTGTGCGGCGACCATAGCCGCCAGCCCCATCGGCGTGATGGCTCAGGATGAACACGGTGATGAGCACGAAGAACAGGCCGAGATATCCCATGGTGTCGAAGCGGAAGATCACGATGACCCCGACGAACATGATGAAGAGCTGATACGGCTGTCACCCGAGGAATTGGCCGAGTTCGGCATCGAGTTGAGTAAGGCAGGGCCGGGTGTGATCCGCAACGAGATCGTCGTGCCGGGCGAGATCGCGGTGAACGGCGATCGGTTTGCGCACATCGTGCCGCGGTTCATCGGGGTCATCACGGAAGTGCACAAGAACGTCGGTGATCATGTCCGTAAGGGAGATGTGCTGGCCCTCGTGGCGGGCAACGCAGGGCTTACCTCCTATGAGGTCACGTCGCTCATGGACGGTGTGGTCATCGAGAAAGACGCCACGATCGGCGAGGTTCACACTACCGACATGGCGGCCTTCCTCGTGGCCGACCTCAGCACCGTCTGGGTCAACCTCAGTATATACCAGATGCACCTCCCCATCGTACGAATCGGTCAGCGTGTAGCGATCACCGTAGGTCACGGGCACGCGACGCAGGTTGGGATCATCAGCTACATTTCTCCGGTTGTCGACGAGCATACACGAACCGCTACCGCCCGGGTGGTGCTCGACAACCGGACTGGAGAATGGCGACCTGGCCTGCTGATCGAGGGCCAGATCACGACCGCCACATTTGAGGCGTCGGTGGTCTTGCCGAAGACCGCCCTCCATCGGATCGATGATTTGGATGTGGTCTTTGTCCAGACGCACGAAGGGTTCGCACCGCAGCCCATAGTGATCGGACGAACCAATCACACTTCGGTCGAGATCATCCGTGGCCTGAAGCCGGGCCAGGTTTATGTCAGTAACGGTGGTTTCACCCTGAAGGCAGCGATGCAAAAAGGATCGTTTGGCGATGGCCATGCGCACTGATTGGGAGGCACGGACATGCTGGATCGACTGACCGACGTTGCGCTCAAGAACCGCTTGCTGATCCTGGTGCTCGGGGCACTGGTCATCGTAGCCGGTTACTATAGCTATACCAGACTGCCCATTGACG
>JAUVRN010000303.1 GCA_030597645.1 Candidatus Zixiibacteriota bacterium | reverse complement strand
GGATCCGTGCGACGTGGGCAGCTCGGACATCGCAATGCCGCGCATGGACGGGAGCGCTCTGGCGAATGAAGTGCGCCGCAGGCAGCCGGAAACGGTCATTCCGCTGATCACCGGCGTGGCCACCGAAGACACCGAACGCAAGGCCAGGCAGGAGAATCTCTGCGACGGCTATCTCGCCAAGCCGTTCCGCATAGATCGGATAGAAGCCATGATCGAATCCCTAACAGGCCACCGCGACACTCCCGAGCCCGCCGAAGGTCGTCGCATCCTCGTGGTGGATGACGACCCCCTCTTCCTCGACGCACTGGTCGAGACGGTGTCCCAGCTTGGTTACCAGGCTGAAGGTGCGCAGGACAGCTACTCGGCACTGATGTCGCTGGCGCGCGAGCCCGCCTCGGTGGTGGTGGCGGATGTCAGCATGCCGGAGATGAATGGCTTCGATCTGCTCAAAACGCTCAAGCGCCAGTATCCGCAGGTGTCCGTGGTGATCATGACGGGACACAATCTCTCCGAGCCCGCCGCCGCCATGATCAAGGACCACGCCGACGCCTACCTGACCAAGCCGTTCCGCCAGGAAGCCATCCGCGACGTCCTCTCGCAGTTCGAAAAGTAGAATACGGCGTCAGATTCGGATTGCAGATTCGAATTACGAACGGCGCCGCATCAGGCCCGGGTGACTACAATCCCTCGATCGCCGTTCTCATGCGGCTTCCAATCTCGGCCGCCACGGCGGCGAGATCGTCACGCCCAAATGCAGCCAGCATGGATTCGGGGTTGAAGCCGGTCACCTGCGTCTTGCCGTCGTCGGTTTCGTAGACGATCACGTTGCACGGCATCATCAGTCCGACGTTGAGCTCTGCCTGCAGAGCTTTGTGCGCAAACGGCGGATTGCAGGCCCCGAGGATGATGTAACGGCGGAAGTCGACGTCGATCTTCTCTTTGAGCGTCTTTTTGACGTCGATCTCTGTCAGAATGCCGAAGCCCTGGTCCTTGAGGCGCGCGGTCACCTTGGCGATCGCCTCCTCGTAGCCGTAGTCAACGGTCTTGGCGATGCCCATATCTTCAGCGGTAATGCTCATCTGGATTCTCCTTTGGTAATGGGACAACCAGTATAGCCCTTTGGTCGCAGGAAATGTAGCGCCTCCCGGGCACCCCGGTAACCTGCTGTCCTGCTGCGGGTTACAAACTAGATCCACGACAGGAGTGCGCCGACCGTTATAATAAGAGAATGAGCGTACTGGCGGGCCGGCGCGTACTCGTCGGCGTTACCGGTGGGATCGCCGCCTACAAGGCGGTGTACCTGTGTCGATTGCTGCAGGAAGAGGGCGCTGAGGTGCGTGTGGCCATGACGCCCGCGGGCACGAAGTTCGTGACGCCTCTGACGTTCGAAGCCATCACCCAGCACACCGTAGCCACCGAGATCTTCCCGGAAAAGGAGTTCGTCGCCACCCGCCACATAAGCTGGGCGCAGTGGGCCGACCTCTGTGTGGTGGCGCCGGCCACCTTCGACTTTGTAGGCAAGGTGACGCACGGCATCGCCGACGACATCCTCGCCAACCTGATTGCAGCGTTGCCTGCCGATCGCACGCTGTATATGGCCGTGGCGATGAACTCGGAGATGTACGCCAAGGAAGCGTTCCAGGAAAATGTAGAGACGTTGAAGAAACGAGGTGTGCGCATCATCGATGCGGAGACCGGTTATCTCGCCGAGATGATGCAGGGCAAAGGCCGCATGGCCGAGCCGGAGCAGATACTCGAGTGTATCATCAACGATCTGCGTGCGCAGATGCCGTGGACCGGCAAACGCATTCTCGTGACGGCCGGGCCGACGCGCGAAAGAATAGATCCGGTTCGATACCTGTCCAACGCATCCAGCGGCAAGATGGGTTACGCCATTGCCAGGGTAGCTTCACAGTTGGGCGCAGATGTCACGCTCGTTTCGGGGCCCGTAACACTGGAGACGCCGCGCGGCGTGCAGCGCGTGGACGTCACGACGGCCAGGGAAATGGCCCGGGTGGTGGAGATCGCCTGGCCCGACGCGGACGTGCTGTTCATGGTAGCCGCCGTGGCCGATTTCGTCCCCCGCGATCCGGCGGATCAAAAAATAAAAAAATCCGAGGCCACCGCATCGCTCGCACTCGAGCCGGCGCCGGACATTCTTGCACATTGTGGAAAAGTCAAACAGCCCGGTCAGCTCCTGGTCGGATTTGCGGTCGAGACCAGCAACGAACTGGCCGAGGCGCGTCGCAAACGGACGTCCAAGAACCTCGATCTCATCGTTGTAAACAACCCTTCCACACCCGGTGCCGCGTTCGAAGTCGACACCAACGTGGTTACCATGGTGACTGCAGAGTCAGAAGAAGCTTTCCCTTTGCTCTCCAAGGAAGAAGTCGCTAAAGAGATACTGGCTCTGGCCTATCGCCTGTATCGTGAATTGAACGTAGCGGCTGATTCCAACTCGTGAACGACGACCTCAAACGCGCGCTCCAGTGGGAAGCCCATATGGGCACAGATGACGTAGTGCTGCCGCCGGCATCGGCTGATGCGGTGGTCGAGGCCGTCGCTATGGAGACAACGGCACCCGTGGAGCATACCAACCACGAATCCTTCCGCCAGGATATCTGCGACTGCCAGAAGTGCCCGCTGGGGGCTACGCGCAACAAGTTCGTCTTTGGCGTGGGCAATCCCGAGGCGGACATCCTGCTCATCGGCGAAGCACCGGGTGCCGACGAGGATCGCCAGGGCGAGCCGTTCGTAGGTCGCGCGGGCAGGCTGCTCGACAAGATTCTCGAAGCCATCGGCTTCACACGCGACCATATCTACATCGCCAACATCCTCAAGTGCCGGCCGCCCGGCAACCGCGACCCGCAGCCGGCCGAGATGGACGAGTGTTTCCCCTACCTGGAGCAGCAGATTCGCCTGATCAGGCCCCACTTTATCTGCGCCCTGGGGCGCGTTGCAGCACAGCGCCTGCTGAAGGTCAAGACGCCCCTGGGCAAAATGCGAGGCCAGTGGTTCGAAAGGTATGGCGCGAAGGTGATGGTCACCTATCATCCGGCAGCGCTGTTGCGCTTTCCGGACTACAAGCGCGACACTTGGGAGGATGTACAGCGCCTGCGCGAGGCATATGACGAGCTCAAAGGAGGGGGAAGCTAGTGGCCCACCCGGTGCAGACCCGTCCGGGGCGCATTGACGTAGCGCGGCAGGTGATCGAACGCGTGCCGCCCCAGGCGATGGACGTGGAAGCGTCGGTCCTGGGCGCCATGATGCTCGATGCCGAGGCGGCAGGCACCGCCATCGAATACCTCAAGCCCGACTGCTTCTACAAGGGTGCGCACGCCCAGGTATTCGAGGCCATCGTGAGCCTGTTCGAAAAGGGCGAACCTGCCGACCTGACCACCGTCGCCGAAGAGCTCTCGCGCCGGGATCAACTCGACAGGATCGGCGGGCGCACGTTCCTGGCGACCCTGGCCGAACTGGTCGCCACATCGGCGCACATCGAGTACCACAGCAAGATCCTCGTGGAAAAATCGGCGCTTCGCAGGCTGATCCATGCCGGTACGGAGATTGTTACCAGTTGCTACGACGGTACCGAAGACGTGGCCGACCTGCTCGACACGGCCGAAACCAAGATCTTCCAGATTTCCGAATCGCGCATGCGCACCGACTTCGTCGGTCTCAACGATATTCTGCCGCAGACGTTCGAGCG
>JAUVRN010000209.1 GCA_030597645.1 Candidatus Zixiibacteriota bacterium | reverse complement strand
GCCGCCCCCGTGGTGTGGACCAATCTGGCCCTGGCGTTCCTCGGGTCCGGTTTCGTCGACAGTGCCCGCGTGGCCCTCGACGCGGCGCTTCACATTGATACCGGCTTCGTGCCCGCGCTGACCATCCTCGACGAACTGGACCGGTCGGACCTGGAGACGCCCTAGCAGGGTGACCGCAGGCGCCCCTCCGAACCCCAATCCGCCAAAAAAAAAGAGGCCCGGCCTGGGGCCGGACCTCTGGATGTTGCCGTTCGCGGAGTACTACTCGAGAATGTAGTCGAGTAGCTCTCCAATCATGGCCCGCAGATTGGCATCGTTCTTCATCGTCCAGAGCGGAAACGTCACGATGGCCGTTCTATAGGTCGACTGGCCGAGCACCGGGTCGATGAACTCGTACCGCGCGGCACAGATCCGTCCCTGCGAGGGCGACGTATTGGGCAGAATCGAGTTGAACTGGTAGATGCCGTCGGCATTGCGATTGCGGTCGATGCCGATCCAGTTGACATCCGGGATCCAGAGCCAGTCGAGCGCCCCGTCACCATCGCGATCCTGCCAGGGGTAAAACGGTTCCTTCGGAATCTGGCTCAGGAAGATCGTCCGCATCGTATCCACGGTCACCGACGAATAGGCCGGATCGAGCGGAATGGTCGACATGAAATCGGAGATGTCGATGGCGTCATCGATCGCGGGCCCGGATGCGCCCGCGAAGACCATCCGCGTCACGCCGAAGTACTCGAAGCCCCAGTCGGCCGGCGTCAGCTCCGCCTCCTGCGGCGCATCACGGGTACCCCAACCCGTCACCGAAGACGCGAACAGGTTGCGCCCGATCAGGATCACGCGACCACCCACGTCCATGTAGTCAGAGAGGGCCCCTTCGAACTCATGCCCGTTGGGAGACTGGTCCGAATCGAGCGGCTCGCGCACATCTTCATCGAATACGATGACGGCTCTGTACTCGCCCAGCACGTCGCGGTCCGGCAGCGGTTGCGCGTCTTCCGTCCGCGAACGGAAGGTCATCCGGTGCCACACATCGACGTTGCGGTCGAACGCGTGGCCCTGCCCCTCGAACAGGGCGAGGATATCCGCGAGAATGGTATCTACCGTGAGACCGTCTTCGCGCGGCACCGGCCCGAACAGGACGGCGCCCATGTTACTCTGCGCCTGGTGGAACCAGTTGGTGGCATCCAACACGATGAACGGTTTGACGAATGAGGGCTCGACGACCTGAAAGCGCACATACGCCGGCGTGGGATCCGCCACGAACGCGTCATCCAGAGATCTCACCCCAAAGAGGTACCAGCCCGAGCGCAGGTTGAAGAAGGTGTGGCGGTCTTCGTCCGTCCAGCCCTTCTGCAGGTCGGTCGGATCACCGCTGGTCCGGACCATCTTCCCCGGGTCCGGCGTCGCGGCGGCCGCGTACGTCTGGTACGGGCCGAACAGTGACCAGTTGAACCGGAACGGAGGCTGCTCGTCCGGGAAGTCCGTCGAGTCGGAGCCCGACCAACCGATGGTGATACCCGGATAGGTCGACGTCGACTGCGGCAGCGAGTAGTACTTGCGATTCCGAACGTAGGTATCCGACACGATGTTTGGCTTGATCACCTCGATCGTGTCCAGTTCGACGTACGTATCCGGCGGGTGGTTCTGTCGCGCATATCGCGCGAACTCGATGTTCGAACGCAATCCCTCGTTGTCGATGGCCCGCACGAAGAGGAACTGGTCGACGGACACCGAGGTGTCTATGTCTGCAAAGAGGAACACCGTGGAGCTGTGCACCTCGGACACGTCACCCGGAAGCAACTGGACCCAGTCCAGCGACCTGTCCGCCAGGCCGACGTCGTTGACGAATCGCAACGGATTGACGACACCCAGGGAATCACGCACCGTGGCCATCCCGTCCGGGTGCGGCGACAGCGAATCCGTCGGCACCACCGCGTACTCGAAGGCATCCACACGCCCGTCTTCATCGGTGCCGAACCAGTAGATGCGCGGATTGGCCCGGTAGATGATCGTGTCCACCACGGTGCCGAAGTCGTAGGTCGTGTCGATGGACAGGATACGCGTACGGTCCCCGTTCCAGGTGGTGTCGATATCCGTGACGCGGCTGTCCGACGCCGGCGGGAAATTGGTGATGAACACCTTGGGCTGGATATTTTCGCGGGACGTACCCGTGTTCTCGTTGTAGCCGCATCCGGCCACCGCGAGCATCCACAGCACCGTCGCCAGCGTGTATACGAACCAGTGTTTCTTCATGATCAGGATCCCTCCCAGCATCTCTTCAGAACGAGTCGGGTCACCGTACCGTACCTGCATCCGTCCTGTTCGTGTTCCGAAGACGCACCCTTCACAACCCATCCTCCCGTGCCGGTATGTAAAGCTATCACAGTGAGATCGTCAGACTGTAGCGGTGAGGCGTTCCGAGAATGCCGAATTCCTGGTAGCCGTAGTCGAAACGAAGATCCCGGTCGTCACCCCACGGGATTCGAACTCCGAAGCCCGCGGTCAGCCCGCCTATATCGTAAGTGAACTTGGCGCCCACACGCAGGGCCAGAAGATCGATGAACCAGTATTCCACACCCCCCTGGTACTTTTCCAGGTTGTCGGCCGGGTGCGAACCCTCGGCCGACAGAATGGCCCGATGCACCCCGCCATCCAGCATGCGAATCGCCGCACCGAACTTGAAGTTGATGGGCAACGGTGTGTCGTCACCCTGAAAACCCTCGGCGTCTTTGTACTGCACCTGGCCATCCGGCCCGAAGTTGGTAATCACCATCGAGATGGTAAAACCGCGGAACCCGGTATTGTACGAAGTGCCGATGTCGGCGGCCCAGACCGTACTGCGGGTCTCTTCCAGTCGTTCCGTGATGTACTTGACGGTACCACCGATGGAGAATCGATCCGTGAGATGACGGCCATAACTCAACGAGGCCGCAAAGTCCTGGGCCCCGAAGGTCTCGCCCGCTTCGCCGTACGGGTCGGCATAGGTCGTCTTGAGTATGTCACCCGCGTCCAGCACGTACAGCCCGACGCCCCAGTACCCACCGAGACGACCGGCGGGAAACGCGATGCCGGCAAAGGCATAGTTGATGTCTGCGACGTACTGCACATAGTCCAGGGTAACCTGTGTCCCCGAGAGGCCCGTGAGGCCGGCCGGGTTGTAGTAGACGGCCGAAGCGTCGTCGACCACTGCGATGAAGGCCTCACCCATGCCCATGGCGCGGGCCCCCACACCGATCTCGAGGAACTGATATCCGGTGGTCGCTACTTTGGCCTGGGACCAGCCCAACTGCGGGGTCCCAGCCAGGGCGCCAGCTATTCCGAGTATCGCTAACCTTTTAATCCACATGGCCTTATCTCCCAGGCGCCGGGATGACCTGGCGGTACCTGCATTTCCCATTATTCCTCCCGTTTCCTCACATTCCATGAACCGCAGCCTGTGCCTTTATTCCCTGTCCCATTAGAACCGCAGGGAGAGGCCGAGGCGAATGTTCCTGGTCGGGAAGAAGTTGTTCGGATCTTCATCGTGGCGGACACCATCGGAGACAATGCCGCCCGTATTCTGGCTGGTTATGGGACGTCCCGTGGCCCTGAACACCTCATTGACGCTGGCACTGTTGAAAAGGTTCGTGACCCAGAGCTCGAAGGACCAGCGCTGGCGGAACAGGCTGAAGTTCTGATAGAACCGCAGGTCCACGGTGCTGCTCGACGGTTTACGCAGCGAGTTGGTCTCGATGATCTGGCCGGGCAGGATCTCGGCCTCGGGGTTGTCGCGCGTCGGCGTATAGGGGAAACCCGACGTGAACTGCCACGTGAGGTTGGCGCCCCAGTTGTCCCACAGCTTCAGGCCGAAGAGGCGCGGATGCTGCCCTCGGCCGATACGCAGGTCGACGTTGAGCGTGAACTGGTGTCGAACGTCCCAGTTGAGCGGGAACTCGTCGATGGGAATGAACTTCGATTCGAACAGCGCCTGGTAGTCGTCGACCGCCGAGGACGCCTTGCCGAAGGCAAACGCGTACTGGTAGTTGAAGAAGCCCGAGACGTAGTTGCCGTACACCTTGTCCAGCTGTATCTCGAAACCGCGTGTACGAGCATACGTGTTGTTGACGAACTGTACGCGCGCCAGCGGGCCGGTCTCACCCGTGGTCGTGCCGACCAGGTCAAAGTAGTCCTTGTAGAAGCCGGCGATGTCCAGTCGATACTGATCCGAGATGGCGTAGTTTACACCGAACTCGTACTGAATCGTCTTTTCGTAGCTGAGGTTGGGGTTACCCACCGTACCACCCGTAGACGTGGCCTGCGCGGCGCGACGATACATCCACTGGAAGGCCGGCAACTGGTAGAAGTGCCCGTAGTGGAAATAGATCTTGGCCTTATCCGTGATTGGGTAGCTAAAGCCCACGCGCGGTGACACGCGGTGGTCCGCATTCTGGACCTTGAGGCTATCAAAGGTTTGGAGCAACGGGTCGTTGATCACATTGTCCGACTGGAGGAAGAAGTCCCAGCGCACACCGAGACGCGCGATCATCTGGCCGTATTCCATGCGGTCCTGCAGATAGAGCGAGCCGCGGATCGGCTCCTGCACGTAAAAGTCTCGCCGCAGGCCGCGATCGGGGAACGGTCCGCCGTCGGGTTCGCCGTCGTACTCCGCCCACGGGCTCTCCAGCGTGCCCTTCTGCAGGTAGTTCCACTCGATGAGCGCACCGGTCTTGAGCTCGTGCTCGCGCCGGATCTGCGAGGTGATGTCAGCCTGGATCGTAGTC
>JAUVRN010000003.1 GCA_030597645.1 Candidatus Zixiibacteriota bacterium | reverse complement strand
CGGTACCGGGCGTCGAAGCCAGTGACGACCCGGCCGCCATTGAAAAGGCAGCACGCACCTTGCCGCTGCCCATACTGCTCAAGGCCGCCTCAGGTGGTGGCGGCAAGGGCATGCGGTTGGTGGACGACTGGACTCAACTGAGCGACGCCATCGATGCCCCCCTCCGCGACGGCCTATCGGCCTTCGGCGGCTCCCGCCTGGTGGTGGTGTCTTAGGTTCGTGCGGTCCGGCACGTCGAAGTACAGATCATCGGGGACGGGCAGGGACGTGCCGTCGCCCTGGGCGAACGCGAGTGCAGCCTGCAGCGGCGTCACCAGAAGATCATTGAAGAGACACCATCGGTAGCCGTGGACGACGTCATTCGCAAGGCCATGTGGGCCGATGCGTGCCGGCTGGCCGAGCGGGTCGACTACCGTGGTGCCGGAACCGTGGAGTTTCTGCTGAGCCCCGACGGCAAGTACTACTTCCTCGAAATGAACACGCGGCTCCAGGTGGAGCATCCGGTCACGGAACTGGTCACCGGGCTCGACCTGGTGCACCTGCAGTTGCGCGTGGCGGCGGGTGAGGGCATCCCCTTCGACCAGGATTCCGTGAGACCGCGGGGCGCCGCCATCGAGGCCCGCCTATACGCCGAGAATCCCTCATCCGAGTTTCTCCCCACCTCGGGACGCGTACTGGAACTGTTCTGGCCCCACCACCCCGGGGTGCGCATCGACTCCGGGATCGCTCGCGGCCAGGAGGTGGGTGTCCATTACGATCCCCTGCTGGCCAAGATCAACGCGTGGTGTGTTACGCGCGAGAGCGCCCGGACCCGGTTGATCGCCGCGCTCAAAGACACCTCGGTGGTCGGGCTCATCACCAATCAGGGCTTCCTGATCGACCTGCTGGAGAGCGATGCGTTCAAGACCGGTGAGACCTACACGCACACCACGGAAGACTGGGTGTCCCAGTGGCAGGACGGACGGAACGAGCAGGTTCCGTTCGCCACGCTGATCGCGGCCGCGGTGGCGATAACGACCCCGGCACGCCCAGGCGGCAACGGCCCGGTCGGTGGACCGCCGGCAGGCGGCGATCCGTACAATCCCTGGCCCCGCGTCGGCAGCTGGCGAGTGTAGTCATGCCCAAGAACATCGAACTTACGCTCGACGGACACACCTACCTTCTTGCCCTGGGCCGCAGCGACGGTCAGGTGACGCTCAGGACCACGCTCGACGGCGAGCCCCTGTCGGAGACCTCGGCGGAAGTACACGAGGATTTGCCGTGGATCCTCGTGCGTTCCGGCGGCCGCGTGTACCGCTGTGCCGTAGCCATCGACGGCCACGGAGTCTGGGTCAGCGTCGACGGCCGGAGCCTGTTCCTGGAAAAGGTGAGCACACGCAGCCATACCGCCGGGTCCAGCGAAGCGGCCAGCGCGGAAGTACGGGCGCCCATGACCGGTACCATCATCAAGATCCTCGTGGCTCCGGGTGACCGGGTGGCCACCGGCGACCAGGTGGCCGTGATGGAGGCCATGAAGATGGAATACCGCCTCGAGGCGCAGTTGGACGGTACGGTAGAATGTGTGGAGGCCACCGAGGGCCAACTGCTCGATGTCGGTGCCCTGATCGTCAAGCTCACCCCGGCGGAGCCTGCATGAGCGTTGCTCCACGGATTCTCGAAGTGGGGCCGCGCGACGGATTGCAGAACGAAAGATCCATTCTTCCGCTCGACCTCAAGGTTCGTTTCGTCGACCTGCTCTCCGACAGCGGCGTGCACGAAATCGAGGTCGGCGCTTTCGTCTCGCCCCGGTGGGTACCCCAGATGGCCGGATCCGATGAGCTGTTCGCGCAAATTCACCGGCGGCCCGGCGTCACGTACTCGGCGCTCGTACCCAACGAGATCGGGCTCGATCGCGCACTGGCTGCACAGGTGGAAAAAATCGCCGTGTTCACCGCTGCATCAGAGACGTTCAACAAGCGCAACATCAATGCGTCGATCTCCGAGTCGATCGACCGCTTTCGTCCGGTGCTGTCCCGATCGCATGAGGCGGGACTGCCGGTGCGCGGGTACATCTCCACGGTATTTTTCTGCCCATACGAAGGACAGATGGCACCCGACGCCCACCTCCCCGTGGTGCGAGAGCTGCTGGAGCTGGGCACGGAAGAAATCTGCCTCGCGGATACGGTGGGCGAAGCGAGGCCCGACGACGTGCGCCGAGTACTGGAACAGGTATTGCCCGAGTGTGGTGCAGACCGCCTGGCCATGCATTTTCACGACACGTACGGTCACGCAACGGAGAACGCACTGGTAGCCTGGCGGGAATTTGGAATCGCGGTGTTCGACTCGGCCGCGGGTGGCCTGGGAGGCTGCCCCTACGCCGAGGGCGCCCAGGGCAACGTGTCTACCGAGGCGCTGGTCAACGCGTTCCAGGCAGAACAGGCCGATCTGGAGGTCGATGTGGCGCGCGTCCGCGAGGCCGCACGCCTCATCCGGGATACTCCGTAACGCGCCGCTGACAACCTGCTGCGGCGCACTCTTCATGTACTACTTCAGCAACCTGCCAGCGATAGGGACAGATATTTCTGACTCACGGCACTAGTACCACTTCGGCACGAATTTGTACCCGTAGCTGATCACTCCGTGATGGCCCTCCTCCTGCACCCGGCGAAACTCGATACGCACGTCCATGCCGATCTTGACCTCTTCCACGTCGCAGTCGGTGAACTGCGCCATGATGCGCGTGCCGTCGGTGAGTTCCGCGATACCGATGGCGTACGGGGCCAGATCGCCCCACTGACTGGGCGCGATGCGAATCACCGTAAACGTCAACAGCTTGCCGGTGTCGGGCAGGCGTACGATCTCCCGCTCGGTGTCGCCGGTCTCCGGATCGACTTTGCGGGGTGGAAAATACGTCTTGCCGCTTTTCTTGAACTTCGACGCTTCCAGGCGGTAGCGCTGCGGATACTCGCGCCAGGCGCGTGAGCTGAACATCGTCATGAGCCCACCTCCATGATGTGAACGACCGACGATGCGCCGGAGCCGCCCATGTTGTGACACATCCCCACTCTGGGATGGCCGGGGATCTGGCGATCACCCTCCGCTCGACCCGTCAGCTGTTTGTACACTTCCACCGCCTGGGCCACACCCGTGGCTCCCACCGCGTGCCCCTTGGACTTGAGACCGCCAGAGGAGTTCACCGGGAACGTGCCGTCCAGCGATGTCTCTCCGGCCAGCGTGGCCGGCCCGGCTTCGCCCGGCTCGTACACGCCCAGTGTTTCGAGAATCATCAATTCGGCGATCGTGAAGCAGTCGTGCACTTCGGCGAACTGAATATCCTCCATCTTGCGGCCGGCCATGGACAGCGCCCGCTCCGCCGCCAGCTTCGCGGCCGGAATCGACGTGAAGCTGCTCCGCTGTGTCAGCGCGATGGTGTCGGTGCCCACACCCGAACCGAGGATCCGCACGTATGGCCGCCCCAGCTTCTTGGCCACGTCCACGCTGGTCACGATCACAGCGGCGGCACCGTCGGTGATGCCCGAGCAGTCGAGGATCCGCAGCGGATCGGCCACCATCACGGAACCGGCCACCTGTTCCATCGACACCTCGAACGGATACTGGGCCACCGGATTCAGCGCCCCGTTGTGGTGGTTCTTGACCGCCACGGCCGAGAGCATGTCCCGCGTGGTGCCGTATTGGTGCATGTGCGCGTTCGCCATCATGCCGTACAGGCCCGGGAACGTCGCCCCGTTGAACACTTCGTATTCCTGCTCGGCGGCGGTAGCCAGTGCCGCAGTCGCCTCGTCGCCGGAACAGTCCGTCATCTTCTCCACACCGCTCGCCAGCACGATGTCCGACATGCCGGAGGCCACTTCGATGAACGCCTGGCGCAGCGAGATTCAACCCGAAGCACAGGCCGACTCGACGTGCGCGGCCGGTACGCCGCGCATGCCCAGGTAATCCGCCATGAGGGGCCCCAGGTGCTCCTGCTGAACGAACAGACCCGCCGACATGCAGCCGACGTACATCGAATCGATATGATCGACGCCGGCGTCCTCTATCGCGGCTCTGGCCG
Source organism: Candidatus Zixiibacteriota bacterium (assembly GCA_030597645.1). Taxonomy (GTDB): domain Bacteria; phylum Zixibacteria; class MSB-5A5; order JAUVRN01; family JAUVRN01; genus JAUVRN01. The sequence goes on along the minus strand of JAUVRN010000003.1, from coordinate 16,352 downwards.
CGTCCACAAACAACCCGCGCAGGGATTCGCGCCACACCTCACCCCACGGGCTCATCCCGGCGCCCACAATGCAGACTTCTCTCATCGCATCCCCTCCTCCCTACGCGTTCTTCCGGATCTTACGCCGGAACTTCACATACGTGCCGTAGTCGATGTACGTCACGTTCTCGTCAAGCAGCTTGTGCGTGCGCACAGCGAGGTCGCGTACCTCGTCGATGCGCTCGGTCACTTTCCAGATAAACGCGTCCGCACCCGCACCCGATCCATACGAACACATGAGAATCAGGTCGCCCGGCTGGGACACGTCGAGCGTCGCGGTCAGACCGACCGGTGATGCTCCCGAGTACGTGTTGCCCAGTCGCGGCGCCAGCCAGCCCGGATCGATCTGTTCCTGCGTGAAGCCCAGTTCGCGGGACACGCGTTGCGGGAACTTACCGTTGGGTTGATGAAACACAGCGTACTTGAAGTCGGCCGGCTTCATGCCCGACTTCTTCAAAATGGCATTGGATGCACCCTTGGTGGTATTGAAGTAGGCCTCTTCACCTGTGAATCGGCCACCGTGCTGGGGATAGAACTCGTGCTCCCGCCGCCAGAAATCCGGCACGTCGGTCATGTACGAGTGCGTGAACAGGCACTCGGCGACCAGCTTTTCGGTACCCATGATGAACGCCGCGGCACCCGCCGAGGCCGAGAATTCCAGCGCATCGGACGGCGCCCCCTGCGAGGTGTCGCCCGCGATGCCCAGGGCGTACTTCATCTCCCCCGCCTTCACATGACTGAGCGCCACGTACATCGCTTCGGATCCCGCCTTGCAGGCGAACTCGAAGTCGGCGCAGTGGATGTCGGGCGTGGCACCGATGGCCTCTGCCACGGTGACGCCCGACGGCTTCACGGCGTATGGATGAGACTCCGAGCCGATGTAGATCGCACCGATGTCGGCGGGATCGACGTGTGGCGCGCGTGCCAGGGCACGCCGTGTCGCCTCCACCGACAGCGTGATCGTGTCCATGTCCGGTGGCGGAACGGATTTTTCGCTCAGCATCAGTCCGCGCTTGTAGCTGGGCGCGTCCGCACCCCAGACCTTCGCGATCTCCTCAACCTTGATGCGATGGCGGGGCAGGTGTGCGCCGTAGCCGACAATACCAGCCATGATGACCCCCTTTCTACGTAGCAGTCCAGGCGGCAAAAGCCGCGTCTGGTTGTGTTGTTCTGTTCATTTCTGTTGCAACTCGATGAGGACGCCACCGGCGCTGCGAGGATGTAAAAACGCCACGAGGTTCCCTTCGGCCCCGTCCCTGGGTTCTGTGTCGATGGCCCGCAGACCGCGACCCGTCAGCGTAGCCAGGGCGGCGTGAATGTCGTTCACTTCGTAACAGATGTGGTGAAGACCCGGTCCGCGGTCGGCCAAGAACTTCGCAATGGATGAGCTCTCTCCCCGCGGTGCGAGAAGCTCGATCCGCGCCCCTGGAAGATCGAAGAACTGCACTTCGACCCCGCGCTCCATCATGAGGCGATGGAGCCCGGGCTTCAATCCCAGCGTGTCGCGATACAACGCGCGGCCGGCTTCCATGTCGTCCACGGCGATACCGCCGTGGTGTATGCATTGCAGTATGTCGTCCATGCCGGCTACACGACTACCTGCTCGGTGTATTCTCCCCAGACCGAGCGGAGTGCATCCGAGATTTCTCCAACCGTCGCACAGGCCTCGACGCAGGCGATAATGGGCTCCATGAGCGGGCCGTCGGAACCGGCCGCTTCGGTCAGGGCAGCCAGGCCTGTCGTCACCCGCGCACCGTCACGCCCGGCTTTGACGGCTGCGAGTTGCCTGCACTGCTCTTCACGCAGGGCCGGATCGACTTTCAGCACCTCCGCGGCCGCTTCCTCCTCGGTCGACGACCAGCGGTTTACCCCGACCACGACCTGCTCTCCCGATTCGACCCGCTGCTGATACTGGTAGGCGGACTTTTGTATCTCCCGCTGGAAAAAGCCGGTTTCCACGGCACGCAACGCACCGCCCATGCGGTCGCTCTCGTCCAGGTAGGCGCGAACGCGCGCCTCGACGTCCGCCGTGAGGGACTCGACGTAATACGAACCGGCCAGTGGATCGACCGTTCGGGTGACACCCGATTCGTAGCCGATGATCTGCTGCGTGCGCAGCGCCACCTGGGCCGTGTGCTCGGTGGGCAGGCCCTGCGCCTCGTCGGACGCGTTGGTATGCAGAGACTGTGTTCCGCCCAGCACCGCGGCGAGCGCCTGCAGCGTCACGCGAGTGACGTTGTTCTCCGGCTGTTGCGCCGTCAGCATCGAGCCGGCCGTCTGCGTGTGGAACCGCAGCAGCCAGCTTTTCGGATCGCGGGCGCCGAAACGTTCCTTCATGATGCTCGCCCAGATACGCCGCGCCGCGCGAAACTTGGCCACTTCCTCGAACAGATCGCTGTGTCCGTTGAAGAAAAACGAGAGCCGCGGTGCGACGCGATCCACATCGAGGCCGGCCGCGCACGCAGCGTCCACGTAGCAGATGGCGTCGGCCAGCGTAAAGGCCACTTCCTGCACGGCGGTGGACCCCGCTTCGCGAATGTGGTAGCCGGAAATGCTGATGCTGTTAAACCGCGGCAGGTGCTCCGACGCATACCGGAACACATCCGTCACCAGCCTCAGCGAGGGACGCGGTGGATAGATGTAGGTCCCGCGCGCGGTGTATTCCTTGAGAATGTCGTTTTGTACCGTGCCGGCGATGCGATCATCGGCGACGCCCTGTCGGCGCGCCACGGTCACGTACAGGGCCAGGAGAATGGCCGCGGTAGCGTTGATCGTCATGGACGTGGAGACGCGGTCCAGCGGGATCCCGTCGAACAGGCGTTCCATGTCGGCCAGGCTGTCAATGGCCACGCCGACTTTGCCCACCTCGCCCTCGGCCATCGGGTGGTCGGAGTCGTAGCCGATCTGCGTGGGCAGATCGAACGCGACCGAGAGGCCGGTCTGCCCCTGGTCGAGCAGGTAGCGGTAGCGACGCTTGGACTCGGCGGCGGTGCCAAAGCCGGCGTACTGGCGCATGGTCCAGAGACGCTGTCGGTACATCTGCGCGTACACACCGCGCGTGAAAGGATAGGATCCCGGCTCGCCCAGCCGTTTCTCCAGGTCCCCGGGGAGATCCTCCGCGGCATACCGCTCGCGCACCGGAATACCGGAACCGGTCGTTACACCATTCGAGTTCGTGGCGTCCGTGCTGCTCATGATCGGGGAATTGTGCCGCCCGCTCGGCGTTCCTTGGGCGAGGCTTCCGATGTAAACGTAACGAGTACCGCGCCCTGTTCCACGGCCTCCCCCGCCTCTGCGTAAATCCGGTCGACGGTGCCCCGCCCCTGCGATCGCAGCTCGTTCTCCATTTTCATGGCTTCCATCACCACGAGGGGTGTGCCCACGTCTACCGGATCGCCCGATTTCACGAGCACCCGCGTGACGAGTCCGGGCATGGGTGCTTTGAGGTCCGGTGCACCCCGGCGGACGGTCACCAGACCCGAGATCTTCCGTACCTCGGCAAAACGGCTCTCCTCGACACGCAGCGACACCGGGCCGTCGCCCGCGTCCACCCGCAGCTCGGGCAGGTCACCTGCGATCAGCGCGTCGACCGGCTGATCGTCCACCGTGAAACGGACGCGACCACCCTCCACCCGTAGCAAAGTCAATACGTGCGCCTCGCCGTCCACCTCGAGCGTGCGCTTGCCGTAGGCCTCGTCGAAGTTGACGACGTGTTCGCCGTCCGGCAGAGTCACCGTGAACTTCATCGTCCGTTCTCCGTGCGGAGGGTCAGGCGCCGGCCCGTCTCCCGCCAGCGGGAGGGTGCGGTCCGTCCGTGGCCATTGTGCACGCTGATGGCCTGCACCTGGCGCGCAGCATAGATGGCTGCCGCCATGACGACGCGCCGGCGGGCGTCTCCCTGCGGCGTCACCGGCTCCGTGAGACCGTGATCCGAGAGAAAGTGCGTGGAGAGGTTGCCCGCCACGAACTCGGGATGATCGAGCACCCGGCGCAATAGCGGAATGTTGTGTCGGACTCCGCCGATGTCGTACTCCGCCAGTGCGCGCAGGGTACGCCGGCGCGCCTGCTCGCGAGTGGGGCCGAACACGACGAGCTTGGCGAGCTGGGGATCGTAATACAGGCTGACTTCGTTCCCGGCTTCCACACCCGAGTCGACGCGCACGCCCGGCCCCCCCGGCTCAGCATAACGCGTCAGCCGTCCCACGGACGGCATGAAGTTGTTGTCGGGGTCTTCGGCGTAGATCCGGCACTCGAAGGCGTGTCCAACCAGCGAAACATCCGACTGTGCCCAGGGGAGCTTCTCCCCCGCGGCGATGCGGAGCTGAGCGTGGACCAGGTCGAAGCCCGTCACCATTTCCGTTACCGGGTGCTCCACCTGGAGGCGCGTGTTCATCTCCAGAAAGTAGAACGCGCCCTCGGTATCGAGGAGGAACTCGACGGTGCCGGCGCTGGCATATCCGCACTCGCGCGCGGCCCGCACGGCCGCTTCGCCCATCCGGGCTCGCAGCGCGTCGTCCACGGCCGGAGAGGGCGCTTCTTCGATAATCTTCTGGTAGCGGCGCTGGATCGAACACTCGCGTTCGCCGAGGTGGACCACATTACCGTGCGTATCGGCCATGACTTGCACTTCCACGTGCCGCGGTCGCTCGATGTACTTTTCGACGTAGACTCGTCGATCCGCAAAGGCCTTCTCCGCCTCGCTCTGGGCACGGGCCACACTCGACTCGAGTTCATCCATCTCGTGCACGATGCGCATACCCTTGCCGCCACCACCTGCCGCGGCCTTTACCAGGACGGGGAATCCGATCTTCCGGCAGGCGGCGAGGATGTCCTTTGGATCGGAGGAATCTGCACCGGGTGTGATGGGCACGCCGGCGGCCGACATCAGTCGCCGCGCTTCCAGCTTGTCGCCCATGGCACGGATAGCGGCAGCCGGCGGGCCGATCCAGACCAGGCCCGCAGCCGTCACCTGCTCGGCGAAATCGGCGTTTTCGGCCAGGAACCCGTAGCCGGGGTGTACCGCGTCGGCTCCCGCACGCGCGGCCACCTCGAGAATGCGTTCGACGCGCAGGTACGACTCGGCCGCAGGAGGCGGGCCGATCTCGTAGCTGAAGTCGGCCGCACGGGCAAACGGTGCGAAGCGATCGGCTTCGCTGTACACGGCCACCGTCTCCACATCCAGCTCGTGGCAGCCGCGGATGATACGAAGCGCGATTTCCCCGCGGTTGGCTATCAATACACGTTTCAGCATATTTCGTCTAGAGCGGTATGTTTCCGTGTTTCTTGCGCGGCAACGACTCGACCTTGTTGGCCAGCAGTTGCAGTCCGCGAATCAATCGCGGACGTGTATTGCGCGGCATGATGATGGCGTCAATGAACCCGCGTTCCGCCGCACCGAGTGGATTGGCGAAGCGCTCGCGGTACTCCTCGGTTTTCTGCGCCAGCACCGAAGCGGCATCGGCGGCCGCTTCGATCTCCTTCTTGAAAATGATCTCCGCCGCACCCTGCGGACCCATCACCGCGATCTCGGCCGTGGGCCACGCGAAGTTGAGATCTGCGCGCACGTGCTTGGCACTCATGACGTCGTAGGCACCGCCGTAGGCTTTGCGCGTGATGAGCGTGAGTTTGGGCACGGTCGCTTCGCAGTACGCGTAGAGGAGCTTGGCACCGTGTTTGATGATGCCGCCGTGCTCTTGTGCGGTACCGGGCAGGAAACCCGGCACATCGACCAACGTGATCAGCGGAATGTTGAAGGCATCGCAGAAGCGGACGAAACGGGCGCCCTTGAGCGATGACGCGATGTCGAGGACGCCGGCCAGCACGGCCGGCTGATTGGCCACGATACCGACGGGTCGGCCGGCCATGCGCGCGAATCCTACCAGAATATTACCGGCATAGTCGCCGTGAACCTCCATGAAGTCGCCGTGATCCACCACGGCGTGTATGACGTCCTTGATATCGTACGGCTGGTTTGGATTGGAGGGTACGAGCCTGTCCAGGGCCGGCTCGATGCGGTCCGACGGATCGTCCGTCTCGATAGCCGGCGGATCGTCCAGGTTGTTCAGTGGAATGAACGAGAAAAGGCGCCGTACCTGCTGGATCGCCTCGGCTTCGCTGTCGCAGGCAAAGTGTGACACGCCGGAGATGGCCGCATGGGTGTCGGCGCCGCCAAGATCATCGAAGCTCACCTCTTCGTGCGTAACGGTCTTTACCACGTTGGGGCCGGTCACGAACATGTGTGACGTGTGCTTGACCATGAAGATGAAATCGGTGATGGCCGGCGAATAGACGGCGCCGCCGGCGCAGGGCCCCAGGATCAGCGAAATCTGCGGGACCACACCGGACGCGAGAGTGTTGCGCAGGAAAATGTCCGCGTACCCGCCCAGGGACACCACGCCTTCCTGGATGCGCGCGCCGCCGGAGTCATTGAGACCGATGACCGGCGCGCCCACCTTCATGGCCATGTCCATAATCTTGCAGATCTTCTCGGCGAGCGCCTCGGCCAGAGAGCCGCCGAACACCGTGAAGTCCTGGGAGAATACGAAGGTCAGGCGACCGTCGATCATGCCGTGGCCGGTCACCACACCGTCTCCGAGAAACCTCTTGCTTTCGAGACCGAAATCGTGACTGCGATGCGTCACGAACATGTCGATCTCTTCGAAGGACCCTTCATCGAGCAAGAGGTCCAGGCGCTCGCGGGCCGTCAGCTTGCCCTTCTTGTGCTGCGTTTCGATGCGTTTGGGGCCGCCGCCCTGGCGCGCTTTGTCCCGGAGCTCTCGCAGGAGTTCGATCTTGCGTTCGAGAATCAGATCGGATTCGTTCACGCCACCACCTTCTCTACGCGATCCGGCGGTAACGGTACCGCCACGTATTTGCCATCCTGCTCTTCGACCTGAGCCAGTTTGAGCTCCAGATCGTGATCGAATGCAAGCCAGATGTCCTGCTCTGCGCACTCCCTGAGAATCACCTTTTTGACCTTGAGTGAATCGAGCGGATGCGTGTCGACGGCCGGCACCCACGCCGTCTTCAGATGAATGCGGGTCGGAAAGATGTCGGCGTAGAACCCCAGACTCTCGCCGCCCGACTGGATCACGATGCCCTGGTGGCCTGCCGTATGCCCTCCGGTATGTCGAAACGTAATGCCCGGCAGCAGTTCGTCACCGTCGTCCACGAGATCCACCTGCCCGGACCGATCGTAGGCCTCCATGTATTCGGGTATATATGCGGCCCGCGTGCGTTCGTTGGGGTGGGTGGCGTCGTGCCACTCTATGCGGTTGACCAGATACCGTGCGTTGACAAACCGGGGCTTCACGTGCCCGTCACCATCGCGCATCAGTCCGCCGGTGGAGTGATCGTAGTGAAGGTGACTGAGGGCCACGTAGTCGAGTGCGTCCGGCTCCACACCGCATGCCCGGAGGTTCGACTCGATCTGCGTGGGGTCACACAGGCCATAGATCTTCTTTTCCCGTTCCGTCCCCACGTCGCCGCAACCGGTGTCCACCAGGGTGGTCTTTCCGTGCGCCTTGACCAACAGCAAGTTCAGATCGAGCGGAATGAGGTTGTTGTCGTCGCAGGGGTGCTCGCGTATCCAGAGCTTCTTGGGGATCACGCCGAACATCGCCCCGCCGTCGAGCCGCATCCGGTTTTCGACAAACGAGTAGACCTCGAAGTCCCCCAGCCTGATGCGTATGACCATGCCCTTGGTGTCCTGAGTCAGAACACTAGCGCAACAGCGAGTTGGCGATGACGAGCCGCTGGACTTCGGACGTACCTTCGTAGATTTCCATGATCCGCTGATCGCGATACAGCTTCTCGATCAGACCGAACTCACCGATGTACCCGTAGCCGGCGTGAATCTGCATGGCCCTGTCGATACAGAAGTTGGCCGCCTCCGTAGCGTACAGCTTGGCCTGAGCAGCCTGCAGACTCACCTTCTCCCCCGCATCCAGCATCAGGCTCGCCTTGTACAGCAGGCAGCGCGCGGACTCCAGCCGCAGCGAAATGTCGGCGATCATCCACTGAATGGCCTGCAGCTTGGCGATCGGCTGGCCGAATGCCTGGCGCGTCTTGGCCCACTTGATCGACTCGTCCATGGCGCGCCACGCGAGCCCCACGCCCTGGGCCGCCACGCCGACACGGGCCGAGTCGAGCGTGATCATGGCGTACCGGAATCCCTTGCCCTTCTCCCCCAGGAGATTGGCGCGCGGCACCTTCACGTCCTTGAACCAGATGCGACCGGTGGTGGCAGCCTTCATGCCCATCTTGTGTTCGAGCGTCTTGCGCGTGAGCCCCGGCTGCTTGACGTCGTCGACGATAATGGTGGAGATCCGCTCGGAGCGACCGCTACCATCATCGATCTTGCAGAACAACACATAGAGGTCAGCGACATCGCCGTGCATGATGAACGTCTTTTCGCCGTTGACGATGTAGTAGTCTCCATCGGCTTTGGCCGTGGTCTGCTGATTGGATGCGTCGGAACCCGCCTCCGGCTCGGTGAGGGCAAAGGCCGGCACCGATTCGCCGCGCGCCGCCGGCGGAATGTAGCGTTTCTTCTGTTCCTCGTTACCGAAGTGAGCGATGGGATGGATGGCGAGTTCCGAGACGGCGGCCAAAAGAGCCGTGGCCGGGTCGTAGTAGCTGACCACCTCCATCATGCTGTTGTAGTCGAGGGCCGAACCACCCGAGCCGCCGTACTCGCAGCCGAACGGGTATGCCACGATGCCTGCCTGGGCCAGCCGCTTGAAGTACTCAAACGGGAACTGCTGCGGCTCGGGCCGGCGGTCCATTTCGGCCGCTACCGGCATCACGTAGCGCTGACAGTAGTCGTGCGTGAACTTGCGGATCACGTCCTGACTGGGATTGACGGTATGAGGCTGACTGATACCCGCCATGTCGGCAGGCGGTCCATCGTATCTGAGCTTGGATTGCGGCTCCGCTACAGCTTCGGCGGTTGTCGTCATACGGCAGTCTCCTGATCGGGCGCTCCCGCCGCCCGCTTGTTTCCTATCTCTTCCTTTATATAGTCGATGATGTCCCTCAAGGTCGAACCGGGCCCGAAGAGCCGGCCCACGCCCTGCTCGGCGAGCTTGTCCATGTCTTCCTCGGAGATGATTCCGCCTCCGGTCAGCAGGATGTGCTCGCCGCCCTCCTTGCTCAGCATCTCACGTACGCGGGGAAACAGCGTCATGTGCGCACCCGACAGGATGGACAGTCCAATGGCGTCGACATCCTCATCGATGGCGGCGCGGACGATCATCTCCGGGGTCTGGCGCAGTCCGGTATAGATGACCTCGAAGCCGGCATCCCGCATCGCCGCGGCAATGACTTTGATGCCACGGTCGTGCCCATCCAGGCCTGGTTTTGCCAGTAATACGCGGATCTTTCGTTCCATGACTTGGCGGCACCGCCTCCCAGCCCCCGCGGACCCCCCCTGCTTGCCGCTGGACGCGCCACTTAGATATGGGGGATACCCTGAACGGGTCAAGAGTGCCCTGAAGCGGGCGTCAGACGGTTTCGGACGCTTTGTTACAGCGACGATGCCAGTCGCAGGTCATGAACTCGCCCTGGTGCCCGTCCGGATCAAAGAAGTAGACGCTCTTGTATCCATCCGGCCAGTCCCACTCCAGCGGCTCCAGCCCCACCGCCGCGATCTTCTTCCTGTAGGCCTCGTACTCCTCCGGTGCGATCTGAAACGCGTAATGGACGTGATCGGCCCCCTGACCCTGGAGGATTCCCCGGGTACCTTTTTGCCACAGGCCGAAGGCCGAGCCGTCTTCCAGGACGATGAACGCCTGCGAGTCGGTCGGACCGTTCCAGATCACCCGGGTGTGGGGCAGCAGCTTCTTGTACAGCTCCAGTGAACGCTCGAGATCATCACATTCGAGGTGTATTTCTATCAAACGCATGCACGATCTATACGCTGCCCGCCGTTCATCGGTCAATGGGATGCGGACGAAGAGAAAAGGGCGCCCCGAAGGACGCCCTTTTCCGCGTTCGTTTGAACCAGGCTAGCAATCGCCCGCCAGTGAACTGGTACAGGTGTTACATGGCGGCGGACCTGCCTTGAATATGTAGTTTACCATGTGGATGATATCCGCCGACGACATCCCACCGCTGCAGTCCACGTCCGCGGCGGCAATGCACGGCAATGGATCCGGTCCGGCCTTGAAGATAAAGTTCACGATGTAGATGATGTCTGCCGGTGATATGGAGGCACTTGCATCCACGTCTCCGAATAGCGTCATCGGACACCTTGCCACGGCGCCGTACCAGAACCCGAAGCCCAGGTTGTAGTAGGTGCCGGACACGTAGCCGGTCGCGGCCTGCCCGACTGACACACCGAGTCCGTAGTTCGCTCCCGCGACCCTGGTCACGCCACCACTGTTCACCGACCACCAGTCCAGGTGATAATTGGGCGCCGATGCCTGAACTGGCGGAGTCGACGCCGCCTTTGGGAGTTCACGCGTGACGGCCGGTGCCGTCACGGGAGACGATGTGATTTCTTGCTCGCCGACTTCGCCAGGGTTTCGTTCGATTGGACCGGGATCACTGTGTTTGGCCACGGCCAGTGCCGAAGCGAACACCATGACCAGCACAGACGCTCCCACGGCAACACATTTGTGAGCGCTACTCATAGTGACCCGTCTCCGAAGGCGTCGAGTTGCCCATGTTGTCGCCCTGCGACCGCTCTGCAGCCAGTTCCGCCTCTCTCAGCTCGCATCGCGCTCGTTCGGCCTCCGCCTCGGCACGAGCGGCGCGCAGTTCCAGATCGCGAAGATCGACTTCGTAGACGGTCTCCCGCGTGGTCTGGCCTTCCCCATCGGGCTGAGTCACGATCCGCTCCTTCGCATTCTCGAATTCGCCGGCCTGGCTCGCTGCCACGACAGCGGACACCGTGCCATAGGAAGTGGGCACGAAAAGGAGAGACAACGTGGACGCGGAAACAGTGTGGGTGTTTCCGCTATTCTTGCGCGCGAGCAGGTAGAAGGTGCGGTTTCCGGAGCCTACCGAAAAGATCTTCTGTGCAGATCCGAGCAGATAATACGTGCCGGACGGAGCCCCGGTGGGCACCCCCATGTCCTTGTCCTGGTCCGACGGGAAGGTCGTCGAACTATTGGACACACCGAAATCAATGGTCGACTGTCCCCCGCCTGACGTGTGACTGACGTTGACTTGTGCCGTGGCCCAGACCACGACGTAGCCGCTGGTCGGGCAGCTGATAGTTCGAGCTCCGACATTCACTACGGTTCCGTTAGTAGTGAGAGAGGCCGATGAGGGAAGCGCTTGCGCGACTCCCGGTTCATCGAGAATTTCGGCGTCATAGATCGAACCGGCAGGAAGCACGGCCGCAGCGTTACCGGTCAAATCCGCATCGAGGGCAATCGTCTGGGTACCACCCGCACTGTACATCTGCAGAGTAGCACCGTTGCTGGTACTGCCGCCCCGCAGGTAGATACCTGGTGAATCGTCCTCCTGTTGGATGTTGATCGTGCCACCTGTCGTCGTGTTTGCTCGCAAGGCAATCGTTCGGTCCCCATCGCCGTCCGCCAGACCGAGGAAGCCGTAGCTACTCCCGCCGTTCAGAAAAACACGCTCGACGTTAGCACCATACAACTGAAGGAAGGAGGACGGGGAATTGCTGCCCAGGCGCGTGTTGAGTGTACCGTCGTCGCGATACCCGAGAAAGGCACTCGTACTGAGGTCCAGCGTAATGGCGGGCGTGCCGTCGTCCAGGGATAAAGCCCCGCTCATCACGTCACCAGACTCATCGACGAACATGTTCTGCAGATCCGTGGCCGCCAAACCACCCAGCGCATCGGCATCCTGCGCGGAGGCAGCCCGAAAGCTGTAGGGGTTGGTGTTCAGCTTGATTCGCGGCAGCGTTTCCGCGGGATTCACCCCGTCATCCACAGTTACCTGCAACCAGCGACTGCTATCCTGGAACACGGGCGGGGGCAGCGCGATGAGCACACCTAAGTTGGCATTCCACAGACCAGCCGCATCTGTTGCGAGCGTCTGCAGCTCCCCGGCTCCCCCGGGCCAGATCTCGGTACCACCCACCTGCTGATTGAAGATCCTGAAGGTAAAGTTCTTCAGTCCGGGGCTAGCCGGATCACCAGCGGCATCCGTAAGTCGACCCTGGACGTTCATGCTTTCGGGCACGTCGGCCCGGGTCACAGGCGCGGCGAATGCCGCCACCCGAACCATGAAGATGACGAGCGTGAGCACTGTTCGCATCGGCAGACTCCTTCGCTTGGGTTGGGAAGCGACGCGCGCGGCGGCTCACCGCTTCCATGCCTTGGCCGGGCGCAGGCCCCCACCTGCACACACAAGGCCCCCCCCGGCAGCCACATCCTTCTGCGGTTGCTGCCATTTCCCTGAAGCCAGCACGAATGGAGTCCGGTCGGAGTCTAATCAGATTTGCAGAGTGAGGGGAAGGTATCGGGTAAGCCTATGGCGTCAAGCAAAAAGGGCGACCCGAAGGCCGCCCGTTTGTACGTTATGCTGTGCGCACCCGACTACGGGGTACACTCCTGCGCGCCGGGTTCGTTGCAGATGTCGCATGGCGCCACGTCGCCCTTGAATACGAAATTGACCAGGTATATAATGTCGCCCGATGTTACGCTGCCACTGCAGTTGACATCACCGTTGGCCTCGCAAGGCAAAGGCACCGCACCACCTTTGAAGACGAAATTGACCAGGTAGATGATGTCCGCCGAGGTGATGCTGGTGGATACGTCCACATCGCCGGCTACGACGATCAGGCACTCCGGGGGAAGCGAACTACCCGTGCCGTACCAGAACCCGACTCCGACCGTATAGTTGGCCGAACTCGCCTCGCCCGCCACCGATTGACCGATCGACAGGCCCATCTTGTAGTTGGTGGAGGAGGCTTCGATGGCACCGCCGCTGTTGATCGAATACCAGTCGAGCTGGAATGCCGCCGCCGAACCGGCGGTCTCCGCGACCTCGACGTCGTCGACTTCGGGGCCTATGGGAGGTGCCAGATCAGGCTGTGAGGTGTTGCGCCGGAAGGCCTGCCCTGACTCGTCCGTAGCCGTGGCACTCTTCTGGGTGGCGGAGGCGCCCGTCAGCACCAGGCCGCTGAACACCAACATCAATACCGGTGCATAAAGCAAAGTCAGACGTTTCATGTGGGCTCCTGTTGTGAAATCGCGATAGCAGGTCTGATGCCACAATATGCGAGATGCTCTCGTTTCGGCAAGGTCTTTGTGGGAGGGGTCCGGGCCCCGGCCGCAGATGACCTGCTATCGCGCGACACGAAGGCGGTCTCCACCGTGAGGGCCTGGAACATCGAGGCTGGCCCCGTCAAAAAAGGGGGTTGACACCCTCCGGCGGGCGGATGCACTTTGGCGCCAACCACTTGTGGGGGGGTACCCACACTACCAGGAAGGGATGTCCATGGAAGCGTTGGGCATGATTGAAACCAAGGGCCTGGTCGCTTTGATCGAGGCGTCGGACGCCATGGTCAAGGCTGCCAAGGTTACCCTGGTCGGTTATGAAAAAATCGGCGTCGGGTTTGTAACCGCAATGATACGCGGCGACGTCGCCGCCTGCAAAGCAGCCACGGATGCGGGCGCCGCAGCTGCACAAAAGATCGGCGAACTGGTCACCGTGCACGTCATCCCCAGACCACACTCAAACGTGCACGAGATCTTCCCGACCAATCTCCCGGACGAATCGTAAGGAAGAGCTTAGGGGCGGCGTGACAATGCCCCTGTTGTCTTGGTGCGTCCCGACCGGGGACGCACGTGGTGCTACATGCCTCTGCAGGACCAGGAATTAGACCGCATCGTCCGTGACGTACTCGACCGCATCGGGTACGCCTCTACCGAGCCGGCACCCGCTGTTTCTACGTCCACGGAGCACGGCAAAGACGGCGTCGTGTACGCGGATCTCGACGCGGCTATCGCGCAGGCCGATCGCGCACAAAAGCCCCTGCTCGACGGCGGGCTCGATCTGCGCTTTCGAATGGTGGCGGCCATGCGACAGGCGGCCCGCGACCACGCCGAGCTGCTGGGACGTATGGCGGTAGAGGAAACGGGCTTCGGGCGGATGCCCGACAAGATGAACAAGATCCTGCTGGTGGCCGCCAGGACACCGGGGCCGGAGGATCTGTCTCCCGGAGCGTTCTCAGGCGATCACGGCCTCACGATCGAGGAACCTGCCCCCTTCGGTGTGGCAGGCGTCATCACACCCTCCACCAATCCGCCTTCGACCATCATCAACAACGCCATCAGCCTGCTCTCCGCAGGTAACACCGTGGTGTTCTGCCCTCACCCGGCTGCGAAGGCGGTGTGCGCCAAGGCGGCCACGCTGCTGGCGGATGCCATCGCGGCCGCCGGCGGTCCGCGGGGCTGCCTCACTATCCTGGCCGAGCCAACCCAGGAGATCGCCCAGGCACTCATGAAACACCGGGGCATCGATCTGCTTGTGGTCACCGGCGGCATGGCGGTGGTGAAGCTGGCCATGGTGTCCGGTACCCGTGCCATCTGCGCCGGCCCGGGCAATCCGCCGGTGGTCGTCGACGAGACCGCCCTGATCGGCAAGGCGGCCCGGGATATCGTCACCGGCGCGAGTTTCGACAACAACGTGCTCTGCACCGACGAAAAGGAACTCTTCGTCGTGGACCGTGTGGCCAGCGATCTCAAGCGTCAGATGATCGCCGCGGGTGCCTACGAACTCAAGGGCGTCGAAATCGACCGCCTCGTGAAGCTGCTGATCCAGGATGACCCCAGGGGTCGCGGTCACCGGCACGTGGCCATGAACCGCGAGTGGACCGGCAAGGACGCAGCGCGTCTGCTGGAAGCGATAGAGATCACACCGCCCCCGGACGTGAAACTGCTGGTGTTCGAAGCGGCGTGGGATCATCCCCTGGTGATGGCCGAGCAGCTCACACCGGCTCTGCCCCTGGTCCGCTGCCGATCGGTGGATGAAGCGATCGATCACGCCGTCACGGCGGAACACCGATTCCGCCACACGTTTATCATGCACTCGACCTCGTTGCCCAATTTATCGCGTATGGCAAGGCTTTGCCGCGGCAATATCTTCGTCAAGAACGGCCCCAACGTGGCCGGCCTGGGCATGGGCGGCGAAGGCTTCACCACCATGACGATCGCCGGTACGACCGGCGAGGGGTGCACCCGGGCCCGAACCTTCAGCAGACCCCGCCGCTGCAGCCTGGTGGACTACTTTCGCATTGTCTGATAGGGGCTTAGCGCCCCGGGCCGGCCGGATGGCCACTGCACAGATCCTTGACAGAACGCGTATTCGGGTTTAGTTGTATAAACTCTCCAGGGCCGGGTTAACGCTACCCGACGAGGGGGGGTCCAGTGTAGCGAAGGGAGAAGTTACGACCATTCTGAGGACTATGACGAAACGGATCATTCTGGCGCTCGGCATCATGGCCTGGAGCGCATCGGCCTGGGCCCAGCCCAGAGTCAGCCTCCCCAACTCTCCGTGGGACTTCGGAGAGGTCCTGCAGCAGGAGAAGGTGTCGCACCAGTTCGAGGTGGTGAATGACGGGCGCGACACGCTGTTCATCAGCCGCGTCAAGCCCTCTTGCGGCTGTACCACGGCCCCACTGACGCGTGACGTCGTGGCACCGGGCGAGTCTATCTGGATCGACGTCACGTTCAACTCCAAGAAATTCTCCGGTGCAGTCAACAAGACGGTCACGGTCTTCTCCAACGACCCGGACAGCCCGCAGGCCAAGATCACGTTCCGCGCCAACGTGGCCACAGCCCGCTCGCAGATCGTGGTGGTACAGGAACCCACCGATCTCGGCAGCCTGGTACCCAACAAATCCGGGCAGTCCACCATCATGCTGGCCAACGTGGGTGACGAGCCCTACCGGCTGCGCCTGGCGGCCTATCCGTCCGGCTGGCTCGAACCGGGCTGGACCGAAAAGGTCGTGGATCCCGGGGACACCCTGCACCTGCCGATCGGCACCAACGGTGTTCCCCCGCTCGGTAAATTTGAATCATCGATCACATTTGACATCGAGGGCCGTGAGACCTCACGCATGAGTCTGCCTTTGACCGGCATCGGACTCATCGAATAGATACCCGGAGAATCGAACGCGTCTATGAAAACAAGATGGTTATCCGTCGCGACAGCCTGCCTGATGTGGGCCGGCCTGGCCCTGCCGCTGGATCCCGATCCTGAGCCGGCGACCGCCAAGCAGTCCGCCCCGAACGCGGTCAAGAAGTCCGCCGCCCCGGCGGAGCCGGAATTCGATGCCCACAAGGGTCGCGGCAAGATATTCGTCAAGGAGAACACGTGGGACTTCG
>JAUVRN010000265.1 GCA_030597645.1 Candidatus Zixiibacteriota bacterium | reverse complement strand
TCCACCAGCGCCAGCAGAACGCGCTGGCTGAAGACCACGCCGCCACCCAGATCAATGTTGTCGCGCATTCGGGTACGATCGACCTGCAGGTTCTCGATCAACCCGACACTCTTCACCAGCATGTAGTACATGAGAATCGTGGCATCCGGAAAGGTCACCCGCTCGACCGACGAGTGACTGATGTCCCGCTCGTGCCAGAGCGCGATGTTCTCGATGCCCGTGCCTGCGAACGCACGCAACATCCGGGCCATACCACACAGGCGCTCGCAGAGGATTGGATTGCGCTTGTGCGGCATGGCCGACGAGCCCTTCTGCCGTGCGCCAAAGCCCTCCATCAGTTCGCGCACTTCCGAACGCTGCAGATGACGGATCTCCATGGCCATGCGCTCCAGCGTCGCGCCGCAGATGGCCAGTGCCGAAAGCAGTTCGGCGTGGCGATCGCGCTGCACGACCTGATTGGACACCGCCGCAGGCTTGAGCCCCAGCTTGCGGCAGACGTACGACTCGATCTGGGGCTCCACGTGTGCGAAGTTCCCCACGGCACCGGAGATCTTGCCCACCGCACACCGCTTCAGTGCTGTGGCGATGCGCTCGCGATCACGCTCCAGCTCCGTATACCAGATGGCGAACTTCTGCCCCAGCGACATCGGTTCTGCGAACACCCCGTGCGTGCGTCCCATGACCGGGGTGTCCACGTGGCGCCAGGCACTTCTGCCCACGACCCGGGCCAGGCGGTCCAGTTCGCGCAGGATCAGCTTGCCGGCCCGCTGGATCTGTACGGAGAGCGCCGTGTCGAGCACGTCCGAGGAGGTAAGGCCGTAATGGATATACCGTGCCGGCTCGCCGACTTTTTCGGCCACGGCCGTGAGGAAGGCGATGACGTCGTGATCAACTTCGGCCTCGATGGCTTCAATCCGCGCGATGTCGAATCCGGCGCGCCGCTTGATCGTGGCCAGTGCCTTCCTGGGTATGCGTCCCTTGCGAGCGTGTGCCTCGCAGGCGAGGACTTCGATCTCGAGCCAGATGGTATAGCGGCTCTGATCACTCCAGATGTCTCCGATGTCCGGCAGCGTGTACCTTGCGATCATGACTTGGCGAGCTGCTCCTGGAGCTTGTTCCAGTCGGAGAGAAAGCGCTCCTGGCCGCTATCCGTCAGCGGGTGCTTCATCAACTGCAGCAGCACCTTGAACGGCATCGTGGCCACATCCGCCCCCACTTCCGCGGCCTCCACGACGTGAAGGGGGTGGCGCAGGCTGGCGGCCAGCACCTGGCACTCGTACGCGTAGTTCTCGAAGATCATCACGATGGAACGGACCAAGTCCATGCCCACGTGTTGAATGTCGTCGAGTCGACCGAGAAACGGTGATACGTACGTGGCACCGGCCTTGGCGGCCAGCAGGGCCTGTGCTGGCGAAAAGACGAGCGTGGTGTTGGTGCGCACACCCTCGGACGCCAGGGCCTTGATGGCCTTGAGGCCCGCCGGGAAGCAAGGCACCTTGACGACCACATGCTCATGCCAGCCGGCGATGTCCAGTCCCTGACGGATCATACCCTCCGCGTCGTCCTGGGACGCGGTGACTTCCGCAGAGACCGGCCCTCCCACGATGTTGCAGATGTCGATGACCCGCGGCTTGAACTGGGCCCCTTCCCTGTATACCAGAGTTGGATTGGTGGTCACACCGTCGAGAACGCCCCAGTCGTAGGCCGTCTGGATTTCATCGAGATTGGCGGTGTCGAGAAATATCTTCATCCGGGTAACACTCCCTCCGTAATTGTCATAGAGTAACCATGTCCTTATAGACAACGCTCATCAGGAACAGGCCGTGCGGTGGTGCCACATACCCCGCACCTCGGCGCGTCCCCGACTGCAATCGGCGTTCAAAGCTCTCCACATCGTCCCGTCCGGCGGCCACCTGCACCATGGCGCCCACGAGCGATCGAACCATGCCGTGGACGAAGCGGTTCGCGTGAATGTCGAAATGCAGTTCGCGCCCCCGCCGGCGCCACGTCGCCTCGAAGATCCGGCAGCGCGTATCCCGCGACGCCGACTTCGCCACACAGAAGCTAGCAAAGCTGTGCTCTCCGGGCAACGCCGCCGCGCACAGCCACAGTCGCGCCTGCACGATCGGGGCGCGCACGCGCCACACGTATCCACGATCACAGGCGACCGGGGCTTTGACCAGCCGGTACCGGTAGTGCCTTCTCGTGGCGCCGTGCCGTGCATGGAATCCGGGGGGGGCTTCGACCAGCCGCCTGACAACCACCGACGGAGGTGTCAGGCCGTTGAGTGCGGCGAGAAGGCGCCGGGCTTCGGCTCCGCTGCCCGGCAGATCAACGTGGGCCACCTGCCCCAGGGCATGTACGCCCGCATCGGTACGGCCCGCGCCGGTGACGCGAACAGCCCGTCCACACGCTGTCTTGAGCGCTCGTTCCAGGACGCCCTGCACCGTGCGTTGCCGGGGCTGCAACTGCCAGCCGGAGAAATCGGAACCGTCGTACTCGATCAGAAGTGCTGCTCGCCAGGCCACAGCCGGCCAAACTAGCCTCCACGTTCCGGAAAGTCACGGCAGAAACCACCTTCGGCTCGCACGATAGCAGGCCATCTGTGGTCGTGCCTGATCCCGGGCCGGGGTCATCGGGTAGTCACGGGTCGGACCGCAGAAAAGAAAAGGCAGGGACCTGCCCTGCCTTGATCTGTGATCCACTCGGCCTCAGCAGCCTCAGCAATCTGCTAGGATCGTATGGCCGGTTCCTCTCGGCGAGCCGGAGAGGCGGCCCTGTGGGTACCGCTGGCCTCGTGGGCCAGTTCGGCTCGGCCGCGGAAGTAGAGCGCCAGCAAAGTCCCGAACACCGTCAGTATTGATCCGATCCAGACCAGCGACACCAGAGGTTTGCGGGACACCTCGAGGACCAGGAACGAAGCCTGCTGAACCTGCTGTCCCGGCCTCTCGAATTTGAGCAGGATGGCACCTGCATCCGCCTGGATACCTGCCAGGGTCACGACGGTGCCGTTCTCGAGCACGGCTTCGCCGGCTACACGATCATCGCCCGTCATCTCCAGGTAAGGCGCCAGTCGCTCCGGATCACCGCCGTAGGTACGAGCCGTTACCTGTGCGGTCACACGCATGTCGCTGGAGCCGTCGGTGTGCGAACCGATCTCGAACTTCTCGAATGTGTACTCCGTGCCGTCGTACGAACCGGTCTGTCCTTTGAGCAGTTCCAGCGTGTTGGTAAGACGCTCCGCTGGATTCTCACCGGGCGCGTAGTGCTCTTCGGGGGCGATGTATATGTCGTACAACGCCGTCTTCATGACATGCGGTTTGCGCATGTACCCCTGGTTGAACTCCGACCAGAAGAACCGGGGATACGCCATGAAGTAGTCGTCCCCGTTGCGCACGGCCACGTCCAGGGTGCCGCCCTGGCCTGTCTGGTCGGCCGATTTGCCCAGGTACTTGAGATCGAATCCGAGCGCGCTGGCAGTATCTCCCTCACGCAACTCGATCTTCTGTGACGTACTGAATGCCGAGGACGTCAGCACGCCCAGCAGGAGCACGCCGAACCCCAGGTGAGAAATATAGCTGCCCGCCAGGTACCAGCGCCTGCGGTAGAAGAATACCAGATAGAGCACGTTGCCGAAGATCGCGAACAGCGAGGCAAACGTGAACACCATGTAGGACGGCTGCCGCACGCCTAACACGAAGGCGATGCAGGTGCCCGCCAGCGCGAACAGGGCGGCGACCGAGATCTTCTGTCCCACGTGGGTACCCTCGCCGCGCCACATGAAATAGGGATATATCCCCAGCAACAGGGCCAGCGCGATGGCCAGTGGGAACGTAATGCGATTGTAGTAGTCGATCGTCACGGCCGCCGGGTCGCCCCAGATCCGTGTAAAGAGCGGCGACGAGGTGCCCAGCAGTACGAGCGCCGCCGTGACGGCGAATATCAGCATGGCCATGAACACCATGAATTCGCGCGATGTCAGTTTCTTGTTCACCTCCGGCACGCGGCTGCTCTTGTAGCGGTAGCTGATCCAGCAAATGCCCAGGCCGATGAACCGGATCATGAAGACGACCAGGTACGCGTTGAGACCC
>JAUVRN010000287.1 GCA_030597645.1 Candidatus Zixiibacteriota bacterium | reverse complement strand
TGCTGGTCGGGCCAGGATCGAAGGAGCTGATGTTTCTGCTCCAGCTCGTCTACTACGGTGATCTGGTTATCCCGACACCCACCTGGGTGTCTTACGCGCCGCAGGCACAGATCATAGGCCGGGCCGTGCGCTGGCTCCCGACCGAGGCCGAGTACGATTGGCGGCTTCGCGCCGAACAGCTGGAGTCGCTTTGCCGCACCGACCCTGGGCGCCCCCGCCTGCTCATTCTGAACTATCCTGCGAACCCCACGGGCAGCACGTACTCTTGGGACGAACTCCGGGCAATCGCCGAGATCGCCCGGCGCTACCGGGTCATCGTGCTGTCCGATGAGATCTATGGTAAGCTGCACTTTGAAGGTCCGCATGAGTCGATCGTGGATCTCTATCCCGAAGGCACGATCTTCAGCGGTGGCTTGAGCAAGTGGTGCGGCGCCGGCGGCTGGCGCCTGGGAGTCTTCGTGTTTCCACCGCAGCTGAAATGGCTGCGCGAGGCCATGGCCGCCGTCGCGAGCGAGACGTTCACTTCGACATCCGCCCCGATCCAGTACGCCGCCGTCGCGGCGTTCCGTGCCAGCGCCGAGATCGACCTGTATCTCCGGAACTCGCGCCGCGTGCTGCGCGCCTTGGGTATGCGGCTCACGCAATCGCTGCGCGCGGCCGGCGCCCACGTCGCCACGCCGCTCGGCGGCTTCTATCTCTTCCCGGACATGTCCTTCATGGCAGACCAACTGCGCGCGCGCGGAATCACGACGGCGACGGACATGTGCGAGCGACTGCTCGAGGATACGGGGGTCGCGGTTCTGCCGGGGACGGCCTTTGGCCGGCCGGACAGTGAGTTCACGGCGCGGATCGCATACGTGAACTTCGACGGGGCGGCGGCCTTGGACGCGGTAGCCGCGCTCCCAGCCGGCGAGGAGTTGGACGACACGTTCCTCCGGGCGCATTGCGGCCAGACGCTGGAGGCGATCGACCGGCTGTGTGACTGGATGTCGCATTAGGACCGCACCGATGATCGTGCCCAACGGCGCGCCCCGATCCGAGGTCGGCAGGAAGCAGGACGACGCGTGGACCCGGTTCGCACACCGGATGTGGCAGTCGCCGCTGCCGTTCGATGAGCAGTGGGCCGAGTTCCGGCGCATCTACTCCGAGCGCGCCGTGACCGACGGACCGCCGCTCGTGTGGCAACCCACGGCGGAGGTCCGGGCAGCGTCGAACATCGGGACCCTGATGGCCGAACTCGGATTGGACGACTACAGCGAACTGCACCGCTGGTCGGTTGCCGACCGGCCCGCATTTTGGACGCGCGTGCTGGAGCGCCTCGCAATTCGATTCACGGTCCCACCCAAAACGATTGTCGATCTGTCACGTGGGCCCATCAACCCGGAATGGTTTCCCGGAGCCAAACTCAATTGCGTCGATAGTTGCTTCACGACCGACCCCGAGCGTCCCGCCATCGTCTTTGCCGCTGAGGGCGGTCGCACGACACGGGTTGTGTCCTATGGTGAGCTGGAAGCACTGGTAAACCGGGTGGCCAACGGTGTACGGGCCCGCAGATTACAAGGGCGCGGGGTTGCGCTCTACATGCCGATGACGCTGGAGTGCGTCGCGGCCTACTTGGGCGTCATTCGAGCCGGGGGATATGTCGTGTCCATCGCCGACAGCTTCTCGCCAGCCGAGCTGCGGAAACGTGTCGAGATCGGCAACGCGTTTGCGATCGTGACCGTCGACCGCTACAAGCGCGGCGGCAAGGAGGTCCGGCTCTTCGACAAGGTACGGGAAGCCGCGGTGCCGCAAGCCGTGATCATCTCCGCGGACGGTGAGCGAGTCAGCGACATGCGACCCGGCGATACCCTGTGGGAGGACTTTCTCGGGGCGGAGAACACTTTCCTCGAAGATGGGCCGGCCGAGCCCACGGATGTGATCAACATATTGTTTTCCAGCGGCACGACGGGAACACCCAAAGCCATTCCATGGACGCATGTAACGCCCTTCAAGAGTGCTATGGACGGATACTTCCACCAGGACATCCATCCCGACGACACGGTTGCCTGGCCAACCAACATCGGTTGGATGATGGGGCCTTGGTTGATCTTCGCCACACTGGTGAACGGTGCCACGATGGCGTTGTTCGAAGGCAGTCCCGCGTCGGAGCAGTTCGTGCGTTTCGTCGCACGCGAGCGCGTGTCGATTCTCGGAGTGATCCCAGCTCTGGTGCGCGCGTGGTACCAACGGGATGCGGTGCAGAATAGGGAGTGGTGCGGCATAAGGCTCTTCTCGTCCACCGGTGAAGCTTCGAATCAGAAGGATTACCTTTGGCTCATGAGCCGCACTGGTTATCGCACTCCGGTGATCGAGTACCTGGGCGGCACGGAGATTGGCGGCGGACACATCACGGGAACGGTTGTGCAACCGGCCTCTCCAGCGACCTTCACGACACCGGCACTGGGAACGAACGTTGTCCTGCGGACGGAAGATGGTCGCCCGGCGGCGCCCGGGGAGGACGGTGAACTGTTCCTCATCCCGCCGGCCCTCGGTCTGTCGCAGCGTCTGCTGAACCAGGATCACGATGCGGTCTACTATCAGGACTGCCCGCCCGGGCCGAACGGCGAGACCCTACGCCGCCACGGTGACCACATGGCCCACCTCCACGGTGGTTTTGCCAAGGCGCAGGGGCGCGCGGACGACACCATGAACCTGGGCGGAATCAAGGTAAGCGCGCGGGAGATCGAGGCCGTGATCGACGCACACGACGCCGTCTACGAGAGCGCGGCGATAGCCGTCCAGCCGGAAGGCGAAGGAGCCGATCGGCTCGTGGTCTACGTGAGCCTACGGCAAGCGACGGACCCCAGCGCGCTTCGTGGCGAGTTGAGTGAGCGGGTCAGGCAGAATCTCAACCCGCTCTTCAAGATCCACGACGTGGTGCCCGTCGATGCGCTGCCCCGCACCGCGTCGAACAAGGTGATGCGGCGGGAATTGCGCGCACGGTACGCAGCCGATGCCGGAGACCGGTCGCGCGTGCGCTAGGTCAGATTCCTCCCTCGCTGTTTCGCAACCTTCGAAACTGATCCCCGTCGCACGTCGTAGTGCCGAGTAGCTCCTCCAACCCGGAGGCACCACGAGGGAGCCTACGCCGTACTCGTTGCTACCGACCCCTTCCGTCGGGATGGGATGGCTTCGTGCCGTCTTTCCTGCAGTAGTAGCCAGCTTGTTGTTGGTTCCAGGTGCCGATTCACTAGCGCAGCAAACCAGTGCCCCCGATGTGACAGACCGCAACGCGGTGGTAGACCCCACTGCCATGCGGACGGCCGTTGCCGTGCGGGCCCGACAAGCGCCTCACGTCGATGGACGACTCGACGAAGAAGTCTGGACGGCTGCTCCGGTCTCCGGCGGTTTCTGGCAACTCGACCCGGACGAGGGGGAGCCGGCAACGCAGCCCACCGAGTTCCGCGTCGTCTATACCGACGCCGTGTTGTACATCGGAGTCCGCGCCTGGGACTCGGAGCCGGACAAGATCGTCACGCGACTCGCGCGCCGCGACGAGGATGTCCCCTCCGATTGGATCATCATTGCCGTTGACTCGTACTACGATCGCCGCACCGGCTTCGCGTTCTTCGTGAACCCGGCCGGGGTGAAGCGGGACGTATACATCTTCGATGACGGCAACGAAGACCAATCGTGGGACGCCGTATGGGACGTGGCGACGTCTACCGATGCCGAGGGTTGGACCGCGGAGTTCCGCATTCCTTTCAGCCAACTGCGTTTTAGCGCTGCGGAGCGGCAGGTGTTCGGGCTCCATGTGGTGCGTGTCATCAACCGGCTCAACGAGGAACAGCATTGGCGCCT
>JAUVRN010000254.1 GCA_030597645.1 Candidatus Zixiibacteriota bacterium | reverse complement strand
GTGCACACGTCGCACGCCGCGGTGAGCGCTTGATCTGAAGGAGAATCAGGTCGCGGCCGCAAGGCCCGGCTCGTTGCACCGGACTTGGCCGGGCAGGATCAGGAGTCTTCGTCCTGCTGGTAGAAATTATCCCAGAAGAACTGCCGCTCTGCATTCCGAGCCTGCTCGTACTCCTGCATCATCTCGATCGTGATTACCTGGTTGGAAATGCGGGCACGACTGAGGGTTTTGCGCAGTTCGTGGACCGTGGTCCAGATCTGGTCCCATCGAGCCAGCAGTTCCATATCGTTGATTCGATGAGCATCCAGCTTGAGGATCTTCACCTTCGGTTTAGTCGCTTCGGCCATGGTCCATATCTCCCTCTAATCGCTTATCGTCATTCAGGGGGCGGAGATTGAGCCCCGAAGAGGGCTGATCCCGGCAGATCTCCGTGACAGGCTCAAATGCCTGCAATTCTCGATTCATCCAGGCGCCACAATCAGCTATCTTCCGGCAGGTGGGACGCCCGCCCGAGCCCGTATCATAAGGGGCCCGGCTACCCGGCGTCCGAGCACAGGGGGCTAGACCATGAGTATCCGGTACGCCCGGTACGGGCTGCTTATCATCATCATAGGGCTCGTCCTTTACTCCGCCCTGGGCTATGGCTCGCGCTCCTTCGAGGCGTACTGTCCATTCGGCGGGGCAGAAAGCCTGTGGGGGCTGATCACGGCGGGCGAGTTCTCCTGTGCGCTCGGTCCTCTGAATCTCTCGCTTCTGGTGGCGCTGCTCGCACTGGCGCTCCTTAGCAAGAAATCCTTTTGCGGCTGGGCCTGTCCCATCGGATTCCTGGGTGAGATCTTCGGGCGGCTGGGGCACGGGGCGGTCGGCGAGCGATTCCGCCCCGGCAACCGCACCAACAACGTGCTCAAGCTGCTTCGTTACGTTGTGCTGGTCGCTTTCCTGTTTCTCACGTACAGGACCGGTGAACTGATACTGAGAGGTTACGATCCGTTCTACCTGTTGTGCTCGGGCTTCGGTCACGGCACCCTGGGTATCATTTCCTACGCGGTGATCGCTGTGCTGGCGGTGGGCGCGCTGCTGATTCCCATGTTCTTCTGCCGGTATCTCTGCCCGCTGGGCGCCGTGTTCGATCCGTTCAGCCGCCTGGGCCTGATCAAAATCGCCAGGGACGAGGCCGCGTGTACGGACTGCGGCAACTGTTACGCCGCGTGCCCGTACGACATCCCGGTTCACACGCAACCCCTCGTGCGGGATCGCGATTGCACCAACTGCCTGGAGTGCCTCGATTCGTGCCCCGAGGACCAGGTGCTCACCCTTCAGGCTCGCCTTTAGAGGTTATCATGCGCATTCCGAAATACGCCATTCCGATCCTGGTCATGCTGACCCTCTTTGGCGGCTACACGCTGCGGGCAGCCTTTACGCAGCCTACGACCCAGATCGGTGACGGATTCGCCGAAGGGTCCCGTCTCGAATGCACCGTCGCCGGCGTCAAATGCAAGGGCACCGCCCGGTTCTTCACGACGCTGTACGAGGAGGTCGCCGGCATCCGTGGCATCGAGACCTATGCCACGGAGCACCGCGTCATCTTCACGTACGACCCCGAGACGATCAGCCCGGACGAGATCCGGGCCGTGATGGAGCAGCTCATTCTGTTGAACGACGGCCGGGAGGTGCAGGTGTTCGAGTGCCTCACGCAGGAAGAAATCTGAGTCCTGTCGGACGCCTCCCTCGGGAGGTGCCGACTTTGCTTGATAATGGGGCGCGGATTGCTATATTGCCGCCCGGAGGCACCGGACATTCACGCCCGGTGCCACGATAGGGCCTGGGGACAGCATGGTGAGGTTGGGCGAGCAAGGCCGACAGGGGCAGATAGAGCGACTACTTTTGGCTAACGCAGGTTCCGGACGCCGATCCGGAGGCGAGATCATACCCATCCATCACCACACGACCACATCATCGGGATAGCCGGCTTCAACGCTGAGTAGACGACCAAAGGGGTTTCGACGACTTCATATGGCTAAGGTAATCGAGAACATCGAACTCGCGCCGAAAGTACATCGGCTGCGGGTAGAGGTGCCGCGCCTGGTCCGCAAGGCCAGGGCCGGCCAATTCGTAATCATACGTCTGGACGAACAGGGTGAGCGAGTGCCGATGTCCATCGGCGGGCTGGACCGGGACCGCGGGCTCCTCACCATGGTCATACAGGAAGTGGGCAAGACGTCGGCACAGCTCTGTGACGCGGCCGAGGGATCGGAACTGACCGACGTGGTCGGTCCGCTGGGTGAGCCGACGGAGATCGAAAATTTCGGACATGCGGTGA
The DNA here is from genome assembly GCA_030597645.1 of Candidatus Zixiibacteriota bacterium. Taxonomy (GTDB): domain Bacteria; phylum Zixibacteria; class MSB-5A5; order JAUVRN01; family JAUVRN01; genus JAUVRN01. The sequence goes on along the minus strand of JAUVRN010000254.1, from coordinate 1,885 downwards.
TCGTGGGTGGCGGCATCGGCATCGCCCCCATCTACCCCGTGGCCCTGGCCCTGCGTGAGGCGGGCAACCGCACCACCGCGATTATTGGGGCACGGTCGGAGCATCTGTTGTTTTACCGGGAGGAGCTGACGGCGGGCGCTGATCGCCTGATGGTCGCCACCGACGACGGATCGTTCGGCCTCAAGGGCTTCGTGACCACGGCCCTGGAGCAGTTGATCGAAGATGACCGTCCCGACTGGGTCATGGCCATCGGCCCGGTGCCCATGATGCGGGCGGTTACAGAGCTCACGCGGCCGCACAAGATCCCGACCGTCGTATCGCTGAACCCGATCATGATCGATGGGACGGGCATGTGCGGCGGCTGCCGGGTGTCTGTGGGCGGCGAAACACGTTTTGCCTGCGTGGACGGTCCCGACTTCGACGGTCACCGAGTTGACTTTGACGAGTTGGTTCAGCGGCAGTCGCAGTACAAACCGTTCGAGAAGAAGGCGTACGAAGCCTATCTGGGTCGGCGTCACGAGTGCAATCTGGAACGGGCCATGAAGGACGTGACCACCGCGGGGGAGGGGGCATAGCCATGGCACTGAGTCCCAAAGAACGGATGAAGATACCCCGGCAGAAGATGCCGGAGCGGGATCCGCAAGAGCGCGCACGCAACTTCGACGAAGTGCCTCTCGGCTTCGACAAAGAGGTGGCCATGATGGAAGCGGCACGGTGCCTGGAGTGCCGCAACCCCAAGTGCGTGGGTGGCTGTCCCGTCGAGATCGACATTCCGAAGTTCGTATCCGAAGTCGCAGCCGGTGACTTCCGCGCTGCGGCGAAGACGCTCAAGTCGTCCAACTCACTGCCGGCCATCTGCGGACGTGTCTGCCCGCAGGAAGAGCAGTGCGAGAATCTCTGTGTCGTCGCCAAAAGGGGTGAATCGGTGGGCATCGGCAGATTGGAACGATTCGTGGCCGACTGGGAGCGCAACGAGGGCGGCGTGGAGCTGCCCGAGATCGCTCCGTCCACCGGCAAGAAGGTGGCGATCATCGGTTCGGGCCCGGCCGGCCTCACGTGTGCCGGCGATCTGACGAAGATGGGTCACAAGGTCACCGTGTTTGAAGCCCTGCACGAGGCGGGGGGTGTGCTGGTCTACGGCATTCCGGAGTTTCGGCTGCCCAAGGACATCGTGCGTGCGGAGGTGGACGCGCTCAAGAGGATGGGCGTGGAGATCAAGACCTCCTACATCATCGGCCGGATGGACACGATCGACGACCTGTTCGACGACCTCGGTTACGATGCCGTGTTCATCGGCACCGGGGCCGGTCTGCCCTCGTTTCAGAACATTCCCGGCGAAACCCTCAACGGTGTTTTCTCGGCCAACGAATTCTTGACCCGTGTCAACCTCATGAAATCGTATCTCTTCCCCGAATACGATACGCCGCTGGCCGCGGCCAAACTCGTGGCCGTTCTGGGTGGGGGCAACACGGCGATGGACGCGGTGCGGACGTCGCTGAGGCTGGGAGCCGACAAGGCGATGCTGCTCTACCGCCGCACCCGCGCCGAGATGCCCGCGCGAGACGAAGAGATTCACCACGCCGAGGAAGAAGGCGTCGACTTCCAGTTTTTGGTCAATCCAGCGCGGTACATCGGCGACGATCAAGGCTGGGCGAAGGAGATCGAGCTGCAGCGCATGGAGCTGGGTGAGCCGGATGATTCCGGACGCCGGCGTCCCGTACCGGTCGAGGGCAGCAACTTCACGATCCCGGTCGATCGCGTCATCGTCGCGATCGGCAACAAATCCAACCCGCTGGTGCAGAAAACCACGCCCGGATTGGAAACCACGCGCTGGGGAACGATCAAGGCGGACGACAGGACCCTGGTGACGTCACGGCCCGGGGTG
>JAUVRN010000440.1 GCA_030597645.1 Candidatus Zixiibacteriota bacterium | reverse complement strand
GTTCTGTCGCATCATCGCCGGCGAGGTTCCGGCGGAGCGCCTTCACGAAACCGATGACGTCGTGGTGATTCGCGACACTCATCCGCAGGCACCGGTGCACCTGCTGGTACTGCCGCGGGAACACGTGGCCACGCTCAATGATGCGTCGCCCCATCTGGTGGCCGCGCTCTACGAAGCGGCCAAGGAGGTTGCGCAAGACGGCGGTTTTGCCGACACGGGGTACCGCACCGTCATCAACGTTCACCGGCAGGGCGGTCAGACCGTCTGGCACCTTCACCTGCACGTGCTGGCGGGACGTGCCATGCGCTGGCCACCCGGTTGAACTCTCCGGGCTTTCGATCCACACGACTCGTACTCGCATCACGGCATACGCAGCATGACTGAGATTCTCGCCCGGAACGCCCCCCAGACCGTCCGACGAAGCCGGCCGGAGAGTGTGCTCATAGAGACGTACGGATGCCAGATGAATCTCTACGATTCCGGGGTGCTGGAGGCGTTGCTACGCAATCGCGGGTTTGAGATGACGCGTGATCACGCCGCCGCCGACGTCATCGTGCTCAACACGTGCGCCATCAGGGAACATGCGGAGTCGCGGGTCATCGGCCGGCTGGGTGAGCTCTCGAAATACCGTCGGGACAACCCGGATCTGCGCTTCGCGGTCATCGGCTGCATGGCGCAAAACCTCGGGGAGGCGATCCCTCGTCAGGCGCCCTACGTGGACTACGTGCTCGGCCCCGATCAGTTCTACCGGCTCCCTGAATACCTGGCCCGGGATCCGGAGTCGTTCCCGGTCATCAATCTGGAGCGCGGCACATTCGATTACGAGCGGGTGCTGCCGGTCAACGAGAACCCCTGGATCAACTTCGTGACCATTTCCAGGGGCTGTGACAATATCTGCGCGTACTGTGTGGTGCCCCGTACGCGTGGGCACCAGCGTAACCGGCCACCCGAAGAAATCGTCGCCGAAGTCCAGGGCCTGGCCCGGCAGGGCACGGTGGAAGTCATGCTGCTCGGCCAGAACGTCAACACCTGGGTGCATCGCGGCCAGCGGTTCGATGATCTCATAGGAAGGGTGTCCCGGACCGATATCCAGCGTGTCCGTTTCATGACCTCGCATCCCAAGGACATGACACCGGACATCGTCGCACGGCTGGCTTCGTATCCGAAACTGTGCGAGCATTTCCACCTGCCCATTCAATCGGGCTCGTCGCAGGTGCTGTCAAGGATGCGCCGCCAGTATACACGCCGGCATTACCTCGAGCTGGTGGAGTCGGTCCGGCGCCACTTTCCGCACGCGAGCATTACGACCGACATCATAGTCGGATTCTGCGGCGAGACGGAAGCGGAATTCGAGGAAACCCTGAGCGCCGTGGACGAATCACAGTTCGATTCGGCGTTCATGTTCAACTACTCCGTTCGGCCGGGTACGTTCGCGGCCGAGCATTTACCGGATGATGTGCCGGAGTCTACCAAGCAGGCCCGGCTGTCGCGGCTGATCGAGCTGCAACAGCGACAGGCCGAGGAGAACAATCGCCGACTGGTGGGTCAGACACTCGAAGTCCTGGTGGATGGTCCCTCCCGACGCGACCCGGAGCGATTCAAGGGCAAGACCCGGACCAACAAGACCGTCGTACTGGATGGTCAAACGGATCTGCTGGGTCGGCTCGTACAGGTACGCATCACGCAAACCGACGCCTGGACGCTCCACGGCACGTTGCTGTAAACACAATCCACTTGCGTGCCTTCCGCAGCCGCCCTACCTAGCGGCCACAGGGAGGAGGGAATCGTATGTCCGCACTCACGGCCTTGCTTTGGGGCATTCCGGCTGTCGTGTCGTTTGCCCTGTTCATTTTGCTGGTTCGCAGCCAGGAGCGATTTGCCTCTGTGGCCCACCGGGGCTGGACGCGTATAATCGCCGGCTCCGCTCTGGTGTCCCTGTTTTGCGTGATCCTCTTCCTGCTGCATCTGCCCGTCATCGAGATGCTCCTAGGGGCAGGGGCCGACTGGGCGGCGTTGGGCGCGTATCTGCTCCTGGCGGCGGGGCTGACTCTCATGATTCCCGCCGCCGTGGGCTGGCTGTCGGATCTGCAGTCACTCAAGGCCAACACCGACACGCGTCTCTCCGCAGTCTCGCTGACCGAAGATTTGCTGACGTTGTCTGATCAGCCGTATGTTCTGACGGAGCTCCTCACCGCAGGTCTGGGGACGATTCTGAGCCATTCCGGCTCCCAGGCCGGTATGGTGTGGCTGCTGGCGCAAGATGGCGTTTCACTGGTGCTGGCCGGCGGCAAGGGATTCGACAAGCCTGCATTGAAGGCTGCGGAATCGGTCGTCGCCAGCGGGCAGGAATTGTTCGACCGCGCTCTCAAGGGGCGCCAGGTGATCTCGGCCGGCGAGATCCGTTCACGCGGCAGATTCGTAGCCACGTTTCCCGGCATGGATCAGTTCGGGTCCGTAGCGATTGTTCCGCTGTCGGGCGGCGGTGAGATCATCGGCATGGCTTTGCTCGCCGCGCGCGAACCATATCACTTCACACCCGTGCTTGGGCGGACCCTGGAGGGCGCCGGCCGTGTGCTCGGCAGCGCGGTGGCAGGACAGCGACTGCACCGCGTTATGCGCAAGCTCGACCGGGAGCTGGCTGCGCACCGACGAGCCGTGGCGCCGTGGGATACGACGCTGGGTGGCAGTATACCTTTCACGGCCC
>JAUVRN010000204.1 GCA_030597645.1 Candidatus Zixiibacteriota bacterium | reverse complement strand
TCGGTGTTGATGGGCAACATTACGCACAACGTACCATGCGCCCGGATACGCCTCTGGGAACGGGCCGCGACGTCACCCGCACAGGGCATGCGGACAGGGCCGTCACCGGTTGACTACGCGAGTTCTACCGTCGATGAAGCAGGTGAGCCCTATGAGCTGGATCTGCGCGGGCGTACGGTCGAAGAGGCACAGATAGAGCTGGAGGACATGCTCGAACCGCTGGCGCGGCAAGGCGTTGGAGAGGTGCGCGTGATTCACGGTCGGGGGACGGGTGCGTTGAAGCGAGCGCTTTCCGCTTGGTTTCGCTCACAGCCCCTGGTAGAATCGTTTCGGCGCGGCGGGCCCGGCGAAGGGGGGGACGGCGTCACCGTCGTCGTGCTGAAACAGCCATGATTCCAGATGCCGTCATCCAGCGGGTTCGCGACGCCACGGACGTCGTCGAGCTCATTTCAGGGTATGTCAGACTTCGCCAGCGCGGTCAGAATCATGTGGGGCTATGCCCGTTTCACACTGAAAAGACCCCCTCGTTCAGCGTGAACCGAGCGCGCCAGATCTACCACTGCTTTGGCTGCGGCAAGGGTGGAGACGTGTTCGGATTCCTCATGGAACACGAGCGCATGACGTTCGTGGAGGCAGTTCGTCTCCTCGCCGAGCGTGCCCATATCGAGATCCCCGAATCAGCAGGCCGGCGCGACGAATCGGCCGACCGGGTCGTGCACGCCAATGCAGTGGCGCAGGAGTACTTTCAGCGAGCCCTCCAGCACGAGACCGAGGGGCACCAGGCGCGGGCGTACCTCGAGGAGCGGCAGATTCCTCAGGCGATGATCGAACGATTCGCCCTGGGGTTTGCCCCGGCCCGGTCGCGTGGCCTGATCCGGTACGCCGAGCGCTACGATCTTGGCGTGCGGGATTTGGAAGCCGCCGGACTGGTGGTCAGCCGCGACGGTCGGACCACGGACCGATTCCAGGTGCGGCTGATGTTCCCCATCCGTAACCTCTCCGGCAAGGCCATCGCCTTCGGGGGGCGTGACCTCTCAGGACGATCCCGCGCCAAGTACGTGAATTCTCCTGAGACGGCTCTGTATCAGAAAGGGCGTGTTCTCTACGGACTGTTCGAGGCACGGTCGGACATGATTCGCAGCCGGGAGGCACTTCTCTGCGAGGGGTATACCGACGTGCTTCGCCTGCACGAGCACGACTTCACGCACGCAGTCGCCATCTCAGGCACGGCCCTCACTCCCGACCAGGCACATCTGCTCTCCCGATATTGTGAAACCGCCAAGCTACTGCTCGACGCGGACGGTCCGGGCCGCGAGGCCGCGTTGCGCAGCGCCCCCGTCTTGTGCGATGCCGGCCTGGATGTCGCGGTGGCGACGCTGCCGGCCGGCACCGATCCCGACACCTACCTGGCAAGCAAGGGCTCCGAGGCACTGGCCACCGTCATTGCCGATGGCTGCGGCTATGTGGAGTTCCTGGAGCAGATGGCCGGGTTGCCGTTCGGGCAGCTGAGCGTAGGTGCGCAGGATCGGCTGATCGGTCAGATCGCACAGACGGCTGCCCGAATCCGCGATCCGGTCCGACGCGACCTGGTCACCCACACGGCCTGGACACGGTTCGGCATCTCCGAACTGGTTTTCCGGCGGCGCCTGGCAGACCAGCCGGCCCCCGCCGGACCGACGCCTGATGCGACCCCCGAGCTTACCATCGACTGGCGTACGGAGCTGCTGGGTCTTCTCGTTCAAGAGCGAGAGTCGCGTGCGCCGCTGCTGGCGGTCATCGAGCCCGAAGACTTTGAAGAACCACTTCAAAGGCGGACTGTAAGCTTCCTCCTGCGAGAGGAAAACCGTGACCTGGACACCTCCGGGCTGATCCGCGCGGCCGGCGATGAGGATGTGGCAGTCTTTCTGGGCCGCAGGGCAAGTATCGAACAGCCGGCCGGCCGCGAGAACGTCGGCGATTACGTCCTCAAGTTGCAACGCCGGCGCCTGGAACACCAGTCCCGCGACCTCGTGCGACGGATGCGGGCGGCCGAGCAGAGCGGCGACCAGAAGGGTGTGAAAGTGCTTTCGCTGCAGCACGGGGAGGTAAGGGCACGTATGCTGGACCTGGGTCGCCGGGAAACGGGTGAAATGGGCACTCCGCCCGGGCTGGCCGAAACGTCGGATTCAAAATCGGCTTGACAGCTATCCGGTCCTCCGTATCATGTTATGACGTCGAAACTTGGCTGGGCCCATAGCTCAGTTGGTTAGAGCAGCTGACTCATAATCAGCGGGTCCCAGGTTCGAGTCCTGGTGGGCCCATATCAGGCGACCAGGGCATTCGAAGAGGGTGTTTGACCGGCCAAGGCCGATGTGGGCGATTAGCTCAGTTGGTTAGAGCGCACGGTTCACATCCGTGAGGTCACTGGTTCGAGTCCAGTATTGCCCACCAAAATACTCGAAAAGGAGATGTCTGCGGCCACCACGAAATTACGGGCCGTCCGCCTTCGAAAAAGTGCACGGGCGGCCAATACACAGCCAGGAAGTACCGCGCACGCACGGGCCGCCGTGTGTGCGCTTTTTTTGTACCCGGAGAGGATGACGCAAGACGATGCACCCTGATATTGAACAACTTCTGAAATTGCAGGAAGTGGACGAGCATCTGCTGGAGCTCGAGCGGTCCAAAGAGTACTTGCCCGAGATCATCGCCAATGTCCGCAAAGAGGTCGAGGATGCCGCGACCCTGGTCACGGAGACCGGGCAGCGGTTGGAGGATGCCAGCGTCAAGAGCCGCCAGCTGGAGGGCGAGCTCAAGCAGGCCCAGGAGGGCCTCGCGAAGTATCAGACGCAGATGGCCAGCATCAAGACCAACCGTGAGTACGACGCGCTGACCGGCGAGATCGACTCGACCAAGGAACGGATCGGCTTCATCGAGGACGAGATCATACTTACGCTCAACGAGATCGATGAGCTCACTACGGCCCTGGAGGAGAGCAAGAAGCGACACGAAGTGCTGGGTCAGTCCAACACCGAGCAGCTGGCCAACCTCGAAAAGGAGATGAATTCCGTCGAGGAAAAGGTGCAGGCCAAGCTGGACGAGCGCAGCAACATCACCGTGCGCGTCACCAAGTCCACCCTCTCCATATATGAGCGTGTTCGGCGCGGCCGGGGTTCGCCGGTCGTGGTGGCTCTCAAGAAAAACGCATGTGGCGCCTGCTTCAAGGCCCAGCCCCCGCAGAGGATCCAGGAGCTGCGCAAGGGACTGACCGTGATCAACTGTGACAACTGCGGGCGGTTTCTGATGCTCCTGAACGGAGATGAATCCTGAGTTCCCTTGGGCTGCGCACCCGGGGTCGGCATCCGACCGGGTCCGAGCGGCAAGCGAACACGCATGTCTGACATACCGATCGGCCTGACCTTCGACGATGTTCTGCTGGTGCCCGCCTACTCAGAGGTACTGCCCAAGGACGTGGACGTGTCGACTGCAGTGACGCCGGGCATCCCCCTGACCATTCCCATCGTCTCCGCGGCCATGGACACGGTAACCGAATCACGCCTGGCCATATCGATGGCCCGCGAAGGCGGTATCGGAATCATCCACAAGAACATGACACCGGCGCAGCAGGCGGCCGAAGTGGACAAGGTCAAGCGGTCGGAGTCCGGCATGATACTCGATCCCATCACACTGACGCCGGGCCACACGATCGACGACGCCCTGCAGCTCATGCGTCGATACAGCATCTCAGGGATACCCATCGTCACCCGGTCCGGCAAGCTGGCCGGCATACTCACCAATCGCGATCTCCGTTTCGAGCGTGATTTCGATCGACCCATTGCGGAGGTCATGACCAAACGCAACCTGGTGACGGTTCCCGAGGGCACCAACCTGGACAAGGCCCAGAAATTGCTGCACAGACATCGCATTGAGAAGTTGCTGGTCGTGGATGACAAGCTGCGCCTTCGCGGTATGATCACGGTCAAGGATATCATGAAGCGCCTCCAGTACCCCCTGGCCTGCAAGGACGAACGTGGTCGTCTCCGGGTCGGCGCGGCCGTAGGTGTCGCCAAGGACACACTTACCCGAGCCGCCCGCCGGGTGGACGCCGGTGTTGATCTGCTGGTGCGCGACTCGTCGCATGGAAACAGCCGTGGCGTAGTGCGTACTGCGCAGAGACTCAAGGCGCGGTTTCCCGATGTCGATCTGGTGGCGGGCAACGTCGCGACGGGAGACGGCGTCGAACGACTCGTCGACGTAGGCGTAGATGCCGTCAAGGTCGGCATCGGCCCGGGATCCATTTGTACCACTCGCGTCATCACGGGAGCCGGCGTACCACAGGTCAGCGCCCTGTTCGACTGTTGTGATGTCGCCTCTCGCACAGGTACTCCGATCATCGCCGACGGTGGCATTCGCTATTCGGGTGACGTGACCAAATGTCTCGCAGCCGGAGCCTCCACCGTGATGATCGGCAGTCTGTTCGCCGGGACGGAAGAGTCGCCGGGCGAGACGATTCTCTACGAGGGACGTACATTCAAGTCGTACCGAGGCATGGGGTCCACGGGCGCCATGCGGATGGGGAGCCGCGAGCGGTATTTTCAGGAAGACGCGGACCGTGACAAGCTCGTGCCGGAAGGGATCGAAGGCCGCGTCCCCTATCGGGGTCCTCTGGCCGACTCGGTGTTTCAGCTGGTAGGCGGTGTCAAAGCTGGAATGGGCCTGTGCGGTGCCGCCAGCCTCTCGGTGTTGCGCGAGAGCGCGCGGTTCATGCGGATTACGGGCGCCGGCGTAGCGGAAAGCCACCCGCACGGGGTGACC
>JAUVRN010000421.1 GCA_030597645.1 Candidatus Zixiibacteriota bacterium | reverse complement strand
GTATGCCGACGACTTCCTGAATCCCTGCAAGGAGCTGGGTGGTTTCGACCTGCTGTTCACGTATGATGCATCGCTTCTTACGTTCACGGGCATGGATATGACCGGTTCGATCCTCGAAGGTCTGGGCTGGGAGTATCTGACGTACCGTGTGGTGTCGACCAATCCGGCCATGATTCGGATCGTGGCGATCGCGGACATGAACAACAGCAACCAGCACCCCTCGGGCTACTGCCTGGACGGCCTGCTGGCCAACGTTTGTTTCCGCACGACCAACGACCGCAATCTGGCCTGTCAGTCCGCCTGGTTGAACTTTTACTGGGATGACTGCGGCGACAATACGGCTTCGTCTCGCGACGGCAACGATCTGTTCATCGTGGCCGATCCGGCGAACGGACCGTTCATTGGTGGTAACGCACAGGAAGGCGTTCCTGGCGGCGGTATCATCAGTGCCTGTATTGGCGAGACCGAAGGTCTGACACAGTTCTGGACGGGCGACGGCGGCCTGGGTGGTCCTGCGGATCATCCGTGCCTGAACGCCGATCCCCAGAAGCCGAATCCGGAAGAGTGTCTCTATTTTGTCAACGGCAAGATCAAGATCAAATGCCCGGGCGACATTGACGACCGTGGCGATATGAACTTGAACGGGTTTGCGTACGAGATCGCCGACGCGGTGCTGTACAGCAACTACTTCATCATGGGTCCGAGCGTGTTCATGCCGGGTATCCCGGGTGAGGCTCAGGTTGCGGCGTCGGATATCAACGCCGACGGTACGCCGTTGACGGTGGCTGACCTGGTTTACCTGATCCGTATCATCACGGGTGACGCCGAGCCGATCGCGGAAGATCTGCTGGGTGGCGGCCCGAAGGTGGCTGCGGTGGTAGGTAAGCTGAACGTAGAGGCCGTCACACAGGGTTCCAATGTGACCGTGAAGGCCGCGTCTGATCTGGATATGGGCGCGGGTCTGTTCACGTTCCAGTACACGGGCACTGAGATCGCCGAGGTATTGGGCGCAGGTCGTGCATCCGGCATGGATGTGGACTTCGTGGCTGAGAACGGTGAGCTGCGGGTGCTGCTGTACAACATTGCGGACCGTGCGAAGGTCGAGTCGGGCTCCGGTGAGATTCTGAACATTGCCACCACGGGTGGCGGTGAGCTGGAGCTGGTTGGCGTGGAAGCGGCGACGTTTGAGGGTGGTGTGCTGGAGAGCAACGTGAGCGCCAAGGTGCTACCGACGGCGTATGCGCTGCACCAGAACTTCCCGAATCCGTTCAACCCGTCCACGTCGCTGGCCGTCGATTTCCCGAATGCCAGTCAGTACACGTTGACCATCTACAACATCGCGGGCCAGGTGGTGAAGACGTACGAAGGCCAGGCTGAGGCCGGTACGTTGACGATCCAGTGGGCCGGTGTGGACAACCGCGGATCCAAGGTCGCGTCGGGCGTATATTTCTACGCCGTCGAGGCCACGGACTTCCACGCGGTCAAGAAGATGGTCCTCATGAAGTAAGCTTGCATCACACGATGCATGCCAAAGGGCCCCGCAATTGCGGGGCCCTTTCTTTTGACTCGCGCGCGTACTGGCCGGCCACGCGGCAACACAGCGAAGGACGCGTGGCCTCTCAGGAGCCGGCCGTGACGGTTCGCGTCAAGCGCATCACGACCGGACACATCACGACCTTGCCTCGACAGCAGCGAGGCCCGTTACGTCGGGTCGCCGAACAGGGGACGAAATACCAGTGCGGGGAGTCGAGGAACACGTGCCACGGGCAACATCCGTTGTTGGCCGCTGATGATTGCGTTGACTACGCAGGTGAATTTGTCGGGACCGAGCGCCTGCAGGCCGTAGGGGTGCCAGCAGTCCTTGGGGCCTACGCCCGCGAAGGTCTCCTGAGCGTGTAGATTCCGCATACCACCCTCCTTTGCGCGCGGGGATGCGGCTACAGGAATGGTGCAAGACGCTCCGCGGATCGGCCTGTGCCGCAGCCGATTCTAACTTTGTACGGACACCGCCCCCCCCGGTGTTTGCACCTATGCGTCCCGGATGGGCGAAAAATGTCCCGGGCTGCCAGCACGTGGCCAGTCGAGCTAGTCGAAGAAGGTAGCTGCGATCTCGTAGAGTTCCGGCCCCACCGTCTTGGTCCGGGCCGAGGCCTCGGTGAGGGGTACGTGGACCATCCTGTTGCCCTGGAGCGCCGCCATGTCACCGTACTCGCCCCGCTCCAGCATGTCTACGGCATAGGCGCCCAGCCGGGTACCCAGCACGCGATCGAACGCGGTGGGTGATCCGCCCCGCTGAATGTGCCCCAGGATGACGAATCGGGTCTCAAAGCCGGTTATGTCTTCGATCTCGTCGGCCAGTACCTTGCCGATGCCACCCAGCCGCAGGTGACCGAACGCGTCGGTCTCCTTGGTCTGGAGAATCAGGCCTTCGTCGGTGTCGGCCTCGGTCCGGGCAAACTTGACCTTGGCACCTTCGGCCACGACCACGATGCTGAAGTCCTTACCCCGTGCGTGGCGCTTTTGGATGCTCGCACAGACTTCCTGGATCTCCGCCGGGAACTCCGGAATCAGGATGTAGTCGGCACCCGCGGCCATGCCCGCACCGACGGCGATCCAGCCGGAATGCCGGCCCATGACCTCGACCACCATCACGCGGTTGTGTGACTCGGCCGTGGTGTGCACGCGATCTATGGCGTCCATGGCCACGTTGACTGCCGTGTCATAGCCGAACGTGTAGTCGGTGCCGGACAGGTCGTTATCGATGGTCTTGGGTACGCCGACCACCGGCAGGCCCCGTTCAGACAGTATGGCTGCCCCGCCCCGCGTATCGTCTCCGCCCGCCGC
>JAUVRN010000277.1 GCA_030597645.1 Candidatus Zixiibacteriota bacterium | reverse complement strand
CTCGCCGTCGTCACGGTTGATGGAGAGGGTGCCGTCAAAGTCGATGTCGCCCAGAGCCTCGAGGTCTTTCTGGAGACGTTTCTCCGACTCGCGTAGGCGCTTCTCAGCCTCACGCATGCGCTCTTCGGTGTCGGGCAGCGGATCGGACTGTGCCCAGATCATGGTGCGGGCTGAGCGCGCTTCCGGAGCCGGTGCGGCAGGAACCGCGGGTGTGGCAGCGGGAGCGGGCCCGGTGGCTGGAGCGGGTCCACTCCAGATCCCGGCCGACGGTGGTGCAGCCGGCTCCGCCACAGGAGCAGCCGGGGCGGGCTCCGCCGGGATCGTCCAGGTGGATGAATGGGTTGGAGTTGCGGGCGGTGCCGGCGTAGACGGCTGGGCCGGCGGAGACACTTCAGCCGGCTCCGCAGGCGGGGCGGGCGCTTTGGTCGGCTCGGCCGATACGGCTACCACGGGATGTGTGAATGCAGCTTGCAATACCACCAGCGTGAACAGTCCGACAGTCGCCAGCCCGATCATTCGGGACGGCTTCGGATTGGCGTTGTGTTTGCGGTCGAGTAGCATCTCCACTCTCCTGATAATCTGTTTCTTGCTGAGGGCCGCTCCCGGTACCGGCAGAACCGATCCCGAGTGGGACCGCCGCGTGACCAGCCGCGACAGGCAGCTAGCGTAGCCTCTGGGTTGCGCGTCGAATGCGACCACCCAGTCGTCGCAGGCGATTTCCCGGTCCAGCGTCATCTGACGTGAGGCGATGAGCACGGCAGGATTGAAAAACAGCAGCGCCTCGAGGACCTTCTGGCCCAGGAACACCCAGTCGTCGTAGCGTTGTATGTGTGCCAGTTCGTGCAGTGAAATCTGCTTGAACTCCGCGTCCGAGAGACCGGACAGGATCCTCGCGGGGAAGACGATCGTCGGCCGAATCAGACCGAGACCGGCAGGGCTGGCCATCTCATCACTGACAGCTAGACGCACGTCGCGCCGGATGCCCATTTTGTGCGACCAGGCCCGTACGCGATGGGCTGGTTGGTCGGCGAGTATCCGGCAGCGGCGCTTGATGGCCAGCATGCCGATGATTCCTCGCATGAGTGCGACCGATCGGACCACGGCAAGCGCGGCCCAGATCACGATGGCCAGCCACAGCCATAGGCCGTTTCTGACTGTCAGCAGTGGCTGCGTGTCGTGCTGTAGTCCAGACAACTCAGCGGGTTCTGCGGTCTCCATCGTTCCGGAGGCCTTGGCACCTCCGACCGCGCGGAGCGTGCCCGGTTTTGGATCACGATGCTGCTGGTTTGTGATTGTCTGCGTTCCAGTGCCGACGACGGCCGCGCGCGACGCGACCACATGGCTCGAGGGATTCACCGCTGTCGGCTCGAGCATCGACACGGACGATTCGATTGACACGGACGATTCGATCGACACGGGCGATTCGATCGGCACGGACGGTTCAATCGCCACGGACGATTCGATCGACACGGACGGTTCAATCTGCACCACCGGCGATGCCAGCATTCCACTCAGAAACGGTATCGCCACCGCAGCGGCGAGCGTCGCGGCCCATATCGTGTGACGTGTGGCTGCGCTGATGCGTCGCGCGTACCTGAGCACCAACCAGATCACGGCTACCAGGAGCAGGCTCTGCCAGAGTCCGTTGAGTTGGGACTCTACGATCGGACGAAATCCGGCCACGAGGAGCGATTCCGTGAACGTGTCAGCCGCCATCTGAATAAACCCGGTCATCATGTTTGCCCGCGATAATACCTGTTATTGCTCGCCTTCATCTTGTCCCGCGAGTAACTGCCGGAGGTGCGCCAGTTCGTCAGGATTGAGATGATCGTCTTCCAGTAGATTCTGCATCAGGAGCTCAGGCGACCCGTCAAAGAACCGTGAGATGATGTGCTTGAGCGCGGAGCGCCGGGCCGAGTGCCGATCGACCGCCGGCGCATAGACGTGCGCCCGCCCGCGCTTGGTTCGTTTGAGGTAGCCCTTTTGCTCGAGTATCCGGAGCGTGGTCAGTACGGTATTGTAAGCCAGGTTGAGTCGGCGGGGGAGGGCCTTGCTGACCTCCCCGACGGTGGCAGGGTCCCGGTCCCAGAGCACCTGCATCAGCCGGAGTTCGGCTTCGGTCAGCGTCGGCGATTTCTTGCGTGGCATGGCGTTGGACAGGACGTCAACTAAACAATTAGTAGATACGGCGGATGTTGTCCCGGGTTTCAGGTCTAAGCAACTATTTTTATAGTTTTTTTGATCGATCGGCCAAGCAAATGTGTCTGTTGACCTTAGGACGATATGCCCCTAGTTTGAACCTGCGGCGGGGCTTGCCCCGGACCGGAGTTCGTGCCGATGTTGGCCAGACTAAAATACGATCCCTTCAAGTTCTTCGAAGAATCACCGTCGGTCTACGGACCGCTGGCCAAACGTAGAGCCAAGAAGCCGTTCACCGATCACGATACGAAGACCATAAAGCAATTCGTCGCCCGGATGCGGGAGAGTCAGCAGGAGGACGGATCCTGGGGTGGAGCGACGAGCGATACCGTTCGAACCCTTGATATTCTGCGCTCACTAAACGTGCTGAAAACGGAAAAGTGGGTGGCACGGGCCATCGACTGGGTCATCCAGCAGCACAACGGCCCGCTGGCATACCGGCAGGGCTTCTTTGCGTTGCCGGAAGACACCGAGTATCTCACGCCCGGTTTGCTGCCCACCGGCGAGCCGATTTCGTCGGAGACGAGTACGCGACACGTCTACGGCGAACTCGCCCTGGCCGTTCTGCTCCGTTATTCGGAGCGCAGTCGGGGTGAAGTTCAGACCGCCCTGGCCGCCATGCGCGGCCTGCTCGTCGGCCGGTACTCCGTCAAGGGTTTCTATTGCTGCGGTGCATGTACGGCGTCCATGTGGCAGGTCCTCGGGACCATGCCGCAGGCGACCTCGCCGCGGGTGATCAACGACGGCATGGAGACACTCAAGCAGAATCGCCACGAAGATGGCACCTGGCACAGGTTTCCTTTCTACTTTACTCTGATGTCTCTCTCCCGACTGCCGTACGCGCCGGCCCGCCGTGAAATCCGGTATGCGGCCGACCGCCTCAAGCGCAGCCAGAGGGCCGACGGCGGGTTCGGTCAGACCGACCGTGAGGCCAAGACGTACGCCGCAGTAGCCGCGCTGTCTGTTCTCTGAAGTATGACGTTTCCCCCGGTCTACATCCTCTCTGCTGTGCGCACGCCGGTCGGCAGATTCGGCGGCGGCCTCGCCTCCGTCACGGCCGTTGAACTGGGCACTATCGCAGCGCGTGCGGCCCTGGAGCGGGCGGGCGTCGGCGGCGACCAGGTAAGTGAGTTGATCTTCGGGCACAGTCGTCAGGCGGGTTGCGGTCCCAACCCGGCGCGGCAGGTAGCCCACGCCGCGGGGCTTCCCGATGTGGTTCCCGCCTTCACGGTCAACAAGGCCTGCGCGTCCAGCACCAAGGCGATCACGCTCGCCGCTCAGGCCATCTGGACCGAAGGTCACGACTTCGTCCTGGTGGGCGGTATGGAGAGCATGTCCAATACGCCGTACTTTCTCCACCGGGCGCGCTGGGGCTACCAACTGGGACACGGCCGGCTCGAAGACGGCATGTACTCGGACGGATTCATGTGTCCGCTTTGCAGCATGCTGATGGGTGCCACGGCGGAGAATCTGGTGGAGCGCTACCGGATCGACCGTCACGCTCAGGATGCGTATGCCGTCGAATCGCAGGCGCGTGCCGCCGCCGCGATCAGCGCAGGCCGGTTCGCCGACGAAATCGTGCCCGTACCCGTCTCTTTCCGCAAAGGCGACAAGATCGTCGATACCGACGAGCATCCGCGTGCAGACACGACCCTGGAAAAACTCGCCAGACTCAAACCGGTTTTCAAAGACGACGGTACGGTCCATGCCGGCAACTCTTCGGGTATCACCGACGGTGCCGCGGCGCTGGTCGTTGCCTCGGAGCGGGCGG
>JAUVRN010000175.1 GCA_030597645.1 Candidatus Zixiibacteriota bacterium | reverse complement strand
GACAACGCAGCCTCTACACCCGGTTCTACCACACCGATCACCGGAATGTCGAGTTCGTCGGCCAACGCCGGCAAGGCGTAGGCCGAGGCGGTGTTGCACGCGATAGCGATCGCCTTGCAGTCGTGCTGCAGAAGGAACCGCGCGTTCTGCCGCGCGACTCGGAGGGCGGCCTCAGGCGAACGCGTCCCGTACGGAAAGCGACCGGTGTCGCCAAAATAGACGATAGCCTCATTGGGTACCGCGTCCCAGAGCGCCCGGACCACCGACAACCC
Organism: Candidatus Zixiibacteriota bacterium; assembly: GCA_030597645.1. Taxonomy (GTDB): domain Bacteria; phylum Zixibacteria; class MSB-5A5; order JAUVRN01; family JAUVRN01; genus JAUVRN01. The sequence continues at coordinate 4,901 of JAUVRN010000175.1, read as the reverse complement.
CCCGAGACCGGAGTCGAACACGCCCAGCGGTCTGTCGCTCACAGCTTCTCCTCGTGACGATCCCGGAAGGCGACGATGCTCTTGTAGAGCGCTTCGGCCATCTTGCGCTGCGTCGATCGCTTGGCCAGCCAGGATTCCTCGTTGGCGTTGGATACGAAGCCCGTTTCGACGAGAACCGACGGCATGTACGCCTGGTACAGGACGACGAATCCCGCCTGGTTGACGCCGCGATCCGGCCCCTTGAACGCACGCCCGAATTCCTTCTGAATGGTCTGCGCCAGCTCGGCGGATTCGACGAGATACTCGTTTTGCAAGAGATCGGTCAGGATAAAACCGAGATCGTCGGTAGCCGGCATTTCCTCGGCTTCCTCAAACCGGAGCGACGCGTTTTCGAGCTGCGCTGTGGCGCGCGCCTCGTCGGTCTTGGCGACGGACAGGAAAAACGTCTCGAAGCCACGGGCCGCTCGGCGCGGCGCAGAGTTGGCGTGAATGGAGACGAACACATCGGCGTTGTTCTCGTTGGCGATTTCGGCGCGGCGGCGGAGTGGTACGAACGTGTCGTCGTCACGGGTCAGGATCACCGTAAAGTCGGGATCCAGATCGAGGAGGCGCGCCAGTTCGAGCGCCACACCCAGCACGATGTCCTTTTCGCGCGTCCCGCGGCGGCCGACGGCGCCCAGATCGTCGCCGCCATGGCCCGCGTCCACCACGATGACGTCAATGGGATCCGTCTCCAGGCCCCTGCTCCGGGCGCCTGCGCCTGGCACCAGCAGCCCCGGAGCGTCCGAGGAGTCGAGCGCAAAGGTCGTGTCGATGAGCGTGATTTCGATGCGGTACGGATCGGGCACGATCCGGTGCTCCCAGCGCGTTTTGCCGGGACGCAGGCGAAAGGAGAGCTGGACCGATTCGTCGAACTGGTACGACTTGAATTCCCAGATATAGCGTGAAAACGGGCGCCGGCTGAATGCCAGATTCTTGCGCTGGGCCCCCGGCACGGTGATGGTGAGCCAGTCATCCATCGACTGGTACACTTCGTAGGTCACCGGTCCGCCGGTCTCGATGTACAGAATGAGCCCGTTGCGCTTGAGCTCACCGGTAATCGGCCCGATCTCGCCCCCGGTGCGGAAGAACTGCAGCGCTTGCGCCTCGGCGTCCCAGCGAAAAGCCAGATCGAGCATGTCGCCGATGACCTCGGCGATCGTAGCCACGGGCAGCGCCGGATCGCCCTGGTGCAGGAACACCGGGAACGTCAGGTTGACGACTTCCGTATTGAGCCGCACGTAGGGCGAGGCCTCGTAGACCTGGAGACTGTGGCCGCGAAGCAGGATCGTGGCCAGCGCCGGGTAGGGACCTGCGTCGACCGTACCTCCCAGCAGGGTGAAGAGCTGGGTGGCCCGAGCATAGGTGATGCCATCCTGCTGCCAGGTCTCGAATTCGGAGACATGCGCCCAGGGTATGGCCACGGTGGCTGCGCGGGCGGGCGGTACCAGCGAGAGTACCAGCGCGGCGCCGGCGAGATAGGATCTAGTAGTCATCGCCCCGCTGTTTCGCCCTGCGGATGTCCTTCTCCTTGATGGCCTCCCGCTTGTCGTACTTGCGCTTGCCGGATGCCAGGGCGATCTCCACCTTGACCTTGCCCCGTTTGAAGTAGAATGCCAGCGGCACCAGCGTCAGCCCCTTCTCCATCACCTTGCCGATAAGCCGGCGAATCTCTTTTCGATGCAGCAACAGCCTGCGATCCCGCCGCGGCTCGTGATTGTCCCTGGAGGCCGGGTCGTAGGGGCTGATGTGGGCACCCACAAGGTAAATCTCGCCGTCCTTGATTCGACCATACGCATCACGAAGATTGGCCTTCCCCGCTCGGAGGCTTTTGACTTCGGAACCCGTAAGCGCGATGCCGGCTTCCCACCGGTCGAGTATATGATAGTCGTGGAACGCCTTGCGGTTCCGGATCGTAGGCGTGTTCCCCCCGTGCTGATCACCCACGCGGCCAATATAGATGCACCCCCTGGGGGCGGCAACCACGATACCGGTTGTCCCGGGCAGTTGGCCTGCCTATACTCTTTGGTCTTTGGCCAGATTTGCCCCTTTGACATGAAAGTTATCATCCCCGTCGCCGGGATCGGCAGGCGTTTGCGGCCCCACACGCACACGGCGCCCAAGCCACTTATCCACGTGGCCGGCAAGCCGATTCTGGGTCACATACTCGACGCGCTTCAGGGCCTCTCTCCCGAGCAGGTGCTCTTTGTGGTGGGCCACATGGGCGAGCGGATCATCGATTACGTTCGGGATCAGTACGAGTACGACACGGTTTTCATCGAGCAGACCAACCTGCTCGGGCTGGGCTACGCCGTCTACATGGCCCTCGAACAGATTACCGACGACACCGACGTTCTGATCCTGCTGGGCGATACCATCACCGACATCGACCTGCCGACCTTCGTCAAAGCAGGATCCAACGTGGTGGGACTCAAGGCGGTGGACGATCCACAACGATTCGGAATTGCCGAGATCGAAGGCGGGCGCATCGCCCGTCTGGTGGAAAAACCGGAGCAGCCGCAATCCAACCTGGCCGTGGTCGGCGTCTATTATTTCACCGACACCAGGAAACTGCGCGCGGAGCTGAAGCACCTGATCGAAAACGACATTACGACACGTGGCGAATACCAGATCACAGACGCCATGCAGCGCATGATCGACAGCGGCTGTACGCTGGTGCCGTTCGAGATCGAGCACTGGTACGACTGCGGCAAGAAGGAGACGCTGCTGGCCACCAACCGGGCCCTCTTGACGCACTCGCCTTCGGCGCTGGCGGGTGAAGGCGCCGTGCTCATTCCACCTGTCTACGTGGCGCCGGACGCCGTCGTCGAACAGGCTATCGTGGGACCCTTCGTCTCCATAGGATCCGGCGCGGAGGTCCGCGACTGTATCGTACGCAATTCCATCATATCGGCCGGAGCACATGTATCGGACGTCCTGCTGGACAACTCGATAGTGGGAACCGGCGCCAAGATTCGCGGCCACTTCAAGCGATTCAACATCGGCGACGACTCCGAAGTGGCAGATCTGTAGGAATACAACACAAGGAACGAATATGAACGGAAAGCACTTTCTATTTACATCAGAATCGGTGACCGGCGGACACCCGGACAAGGTCTGTGATCAGATCTCGGATGCCGTGCTCGATGCGGTAATCAAGGATGACCCGAAGGGTCGGGTCGCCTGCGAGACGTTCATCACCGTAGGCCTGATCATCATCGGAGGCGAGATCACGACGCACACCTACGTCGACATGGCCGGCCTGGCCCGCCAGGTGATCCGGGATATCGGATATACCGATGCCAAGTACGGCTTCAACTACGAGACCTGCTCGGTGCTCAACGCCATCGGACCGCAGTCTCCCGACATCAGCCAGGGCGTGGACACCGGCGGCGCCGGAGACCAGGGCCTGATGATCGGCTATGCCTGCAAGGAGACACGTGAATTGATGCCGCTGCCGATCAGCCTTTCGCACAAACTGGCCATGCGCCTGAGGGATGTGCGTGAAAAGGAGATCCTGCCCTACCTCGGTCCGGACGGCAAGTCCCAGGTGACCGTGGAGTACGTCAACGGCAAGCCGGCCCGTGTGGACACGGTGGTGATCGCAGCCCAGCACACCGACGATGTCCTCGACCGTTCCGGACACAACATGTCCAGGAAGGCCAAGCGCGAGATTATCGAGGAAGTCATCAAGCAGGCCGTGCCGGCCCGCTGGCTCGACCGCAGGACCAAATACTACGTCAACGAAACGGGCAAGTTCGTGGTGGGCGGCCCCCAGTCGGACACGGGCATGACCGGGCGCAAGATCATCGTCGACACCTACGGCGGTATGGCGCCGCACGGTGGCGGCGCGTTCTCGGGCAAGGATCCTTCCAAGGTGGACCGCAGCGCGTCGTACATGGCCCGATATGTGGCCAAGAATATCGTAGCCGCCGATCTGGCCGACGAGTGTACCGTACAGCTCGCCTACGCCATCGGGGTAGCCGAGCCCGTTTCGGTACTCGTGCACACGCATGGCGAAGAAAAGATCGAGGACAGCAAGCTGTCCCGGCTCGTGCGGGATACGTTCGATCTGACCCCACGCAGCATTATCAAGACACTCAAACTGCTCCGGCCCATCTATCGCAAGACGGCGGCCTACGGGCACTTCGGTCGCAATCTCAAGGAGTTCACCTGGGAGAAGACCGACAAGGCAGCGGAACTGAAACGAAAGGCCAATAGACTATGACCACCATGACACAGACACCTTCCGACATCCGGGACCTCGCCCTCGCAGACGAGGGCGCACTGCGGATCGAGTGGGCCGGCAAGAACATGCCGGTGCTGCGCCAGATCCAGGAGCGCTTCGCGCGTGAGAAACCCCTGGACGGCATCAACCTGGCCTGCTGCCTGCACGTGACCACCGAGACCGCCAATCTCATGATCACGCTCAAGGCGGGCGGTGCGATGCCCTACCTGTGCGCCTCCAACCCGCTGTCGACGCAGGATGACGTGGCGGCATCACTGGTGCGTGATCATGACATCCCGGTGTTCGCCATCTGCGGCGAAGGCAACGACACGTACTACCAGCACATCGATGCCTGCATCGACGCCCATCCGCAGATCACGATGGACGACGGTGCGGACGTGGTGAGCCGGCTGCACTCAGACCGCAAGTCCGAAGCCGGGAACATCTGGGCCGGCACCGAAGAAACCACCACCGGCGTCATTCGTCTCCGGGCCATGCAGGAGCGCGGTGTGCTGCTCTTCCCCGTGGTGGCCATCAACGATTCGCAGACCAAGCATTTCTTTGACAACCGCTATGGTACCGGGCAGAGCACCATCGACGGCATCATTCGCGCCACCAATCACCTCCTGGCCGG
>JAUVRN010000141.1 GCA_030597645.1 Candidatus Zixiibacteriota bacterium | reverse complement strand
TTTCTTGCCCGTCCCTTCACCGGTCCGCTGGGGCGCCTCGTGGTGGCGACGGATGCCGTTGCTCGCGGCGACTTCGACGTGGAACTGCCTGTAGGAGGCGGGGAAGAGCTGCGCCGGGTGTCCGAATCGTTCAATCGGATGACGCAGACAGTGCGTCGCCACCAGACGGAACTCGAGGACAACAACCGCCAGCTAGACCTGCTCAACCGTCAGCTCCGCGACACCATGGTCGAGCTCGAACAGGTTAATTCCGACCTATCCGAGTCGCGCAATTTCTTTTCCACGCTCGTGGCGCGAACGCCGTCTCCCATCGTGGTCACCGATCCGGAGGATCGTATCCTGCTCTTCAACGAAGCGGCCTCCGACCTGTTTGGCTGGCGCCCGGACGAGATCGTCGGCGAGATGGTTGATCGCCTGTTCTCCCACGAGAATCGACCCGAGGTGCGCAGCGAGCTGGAGCGTGACGTCCGGCGTGGCAAGGTGTGGCACGGAGAGTTCCTCGGGCGCACCCATACGGGCTCATCGCCGCTTCTGGCGGCCACGGTCTCCCCGGTACGCGACGACCACGGGTCCATTCTGGCCTACATGTACCTGGCCCAGGACATCACGGAGACTCGGCAGCTCCAGAACCTGATCATCCAGATGGAACGCATGTCGACCCGGGGCGAAATGGCCGGCGAGATCGCACACGAGATCAACAACTATCTCACCATTCTCGGCGGCAACCTGGACGTCATCCCGATGCTGCTCGCACAGGGCAATCACGAGAAGCTGCAACGGAAGTTCCAGTCCATGAAGGAAGTGCTCGACAAGATCGCGCGCTTCTCAGACGGGTTGATGGGCCCCAACGATACCGACACCGAGCGTACCCAGTGCGATCTCAACCGGCTGGTAGAGGGGCTGGTGGCGTTTCTCAAGCCGCAGAATCGGTACGACGGCATTCACATTCAGCTCGAACTGGACGACACGCTTCCGCCGGCCACCGTCGGCGTGGGGCAGATACAGCAGGTGCTGGTCAATCTGCTCAACAACGCGGCCGACGCGATCCACGAGCATGGGCGCGAGGACGGCCACATTCGGATCGTCACCGCCTGGGAACCGCGCGAAGGCGGCATCAAGGTGCGTGTCTCCGACAACGGTACCGGGATCGCAGCAGGCATCGTCAGCCGCCTGTTCCGGGAGCGTTACACCAGCAAGGCCCGTGGCCACGGGCTCGGGCTGATCAACTGTCGTCGCATCATCGATGGCCATCGCGGGCGCCTCGAGGTCGAGAGCCGCGAAGGCCACGGCGCTCACTTCACGCTGACGCTCCCCGTCGACGATGTCACCGAGATTCTGCCGCCACCACTGGTGCGGTCCTCCAGCGATCTCTAGCGTGGTGAGCCCAGAATACCACCCCCAGGTCTCCCGTTCAATCGGTTGCCCACAGCCGCGTCGAACGCTTATTAGACGTACACCAGGTGAGGGCGCGTGTGGCCCGTGTGGCCCCGGGTTCGGTATACGACAATGACAGGCAACAGGTTATCTGTGGAGGGAAGGCGCCGATACGCAGTACTGCCCCTGCAGTCCACGGTCCTTTTCCCGTACGCGACGATCAATCTTCAGATCACTCGGGCTCGCAATCTCCGGCTGATCCAGAACCTCCTCAAGTCCGAGGAGGAGTTTGTGCTGGCCCGCAGCATGGCGCCCGACGCCGACCGGGTCCACGCCGAACACCTGGCCGAAGTCGGGGTCGTCGGACGGATCATCCGGGACGTACTTCTGCCCAACGGTTCATTGCAGATCACGGTGGAGGGTATTTGCCGTGCCCGTATCGGCCGGGTCGTTCAGACCGAGCCGTACTTCGTCGCCGAAGCCGAGCGGTTGCTGGACTCTGAGTCGGTCACGCCCCAGACAGAGGACCTGGCGGAGCAGGCCTGGACCGCACTGCAGGAACTCCTCGAAATCGATCCGCACTACGCTCGTGAAACCAGCTACAATTTTCGGCTGTACCTGTCGCATCCGGGGCAGTTTGCCGACCTGCTCGGCGCGGACATGCATTTCCCCCTCGAGCTCAAGCAGCGTATCCTCGAATCGATTCCCTGGACCGACCGTCTGAACCGGTTGATCAAGTATCTCAAGCGCGAGACGGAGCGGGCGGAGATTACCGAAGAGTTCGATTCACGGGCGCGTCGCTCCATGTCGCGCGAGCGTCGCGAGGAGATCCTGCGCCAGCAGCTCAAGGAAATCCGCCGCGAACTGGGGGAGGAAGATGATCAGGAGCGGCAGTACCACGACGTAATCGCCCGCATGGCGGAGTTGCCGTTGCCCGAACCGGTGCGGCGACAGATCACCGTCGAAGCGGAGCGCATGCGCATGATCTCCAACGCGTCGGCCGAGTATGGTGCGATGCGCAGCTATCTCGACTGGGCGCTGTCTCTGCCCTGGACCAAGGAGTGCGACGACTCCATTTCGCTGGCCGCGGTAGAGCGGGCACTCCACGAGCGTCTCGTCGGTCTCCAGCGCGTCAAGGAGGGGATCCTCGACCACCTGGCCGAGCGCCGCTCGGTCGGGGCGCAGTCTGTGCCGATGCTGGTGGGCCCACCCGGTGTGGGCAAGAGCTCAGTGGCTCAGATCGTGGCCGAGGCGCTGGGCCGGCCATTTCTCAAGGTCAACGTAGGCGCCGTCATCACCGAAGGTGAGATCCTGGGCCATCGGCGCACCTTTCTGGGCGCGCAGCCTGGCATATTCGTTCGGAGCCTGCGGGACGCCGGTGTCTGCAACCCGGTGATTTTCGTGGACAACATCGATCGTGTGATCGAAGATTCAGGACAGGGCAATCCGGCTGCCGTACTGCTCTCGACGATACATCCCGTGCGCGGTGCGCGCTTCGTGGATCGCTTTCTCGGTTTTCCGTTCGACCTGTCGCGCGTCATTTTCATCGGCTCGGCCACCAGTGCGGACGAAGTACCGGAGGCGCTGATCGACGACTTCGATGTCATGGAAATACCCGGGTACATCGAGCCCGAGAAAATCCACATCGCGGAGAAGCACCTCGTGCCGAAGCTGCTCGATCGGTACGAGTTGTCGGCCTTTGAAGTACAGACCACGACGGAGGGTCTCCGCACGATCATCCGCAATTACACGCTTGAAGCGGGGCTGACCGAACTGACACACAGTATCGAAGCCGTGCTGCGCAAGTGCACCCGGCAAAAACTATCGGGATACAGGACACAGTGGAAGGTCGATGCAGACACGGTGGAGGGATTCCTCGGCCCGCCGCTGTACATTCCGGAGACTCCGGAGTCGCAGCCGGAGGTGGGTGTGGCCATGGGTGTGGCCTGGACCCAGGCGGGTGGTGATCTCATGCTCATCGAAGGGCTCAAAATGCCGGGCTCCGGGCAGATCGTCTACACCGGCTCGCTGGGCGAGGTGATGAAAGAGTCGGTGCAGGCCGCGTACAGTTACGTTAGAGCCCGGGCCGATCTGCTGGGCATCGCGGCGGACGAGTTCGAAAACACCGACGTGCACATCCACTTCCCGTCCGGATCCATTCCCAAAGACGGGCCGTCGGCCGGTGTGACCGTGACGCTGGTTATCGCCTCTGTCATGAGCAATCGCCCGATACGGCATGACCTGGCTATGACCGGCGAGGTAACACTGCGCGGCAAGATCATCTCGGTCGGAGGACTCAAGGAAAAGGTGGCCGCCGCAGTGCGCGCCGGGCTGACGGAGATCGTCATCCCGCGCGAGAACGAAAGGGACCTGGCCACGTTGCCTGAGGAGATCAGGCGCAGGATGACGTTTCACATGGTGGAGCACGTGGATGAGGTGTTCACGCGGGCTCTTCTGCCGCCGGAGGATCCTCCCATCAGCCTGGAGAGCATGCTCCAACAGGAAGTGACGCGCGTCAAACGGCGGGAACAGCGCAAGAAAACCGCCACGGCCAAGCGCAAGCGCGCGACCCGCCGCAGCAGGAACGATCGCACGAAACCTTCTCGCGGTTGACGGACCGCGGCGTCCGGGTGTCCGGGCGCGATTCCCTCGCTACCTGGACTCCATGACGCTCGTGTGCGGGTAGAAGTTCCGCCACGCAAACCAGTACGCGATCATGAACGGCACCTTGTCGAGTCCATCCCCGATTTCACCGTCGCCCACGCGGGCGCCTGTGGCCGCGTCCCATGAGATCCCGTCCTGGACCGACCGGATTCGTCCGGAGTCTTCATCCACACTCAGTTCGTTCGCGATACCTTCCGGGTGCCTGTATACGACGGCGGTCTCACTGGCGGGGTTCCAGTAGACGATCAAGGTCTGCTCTCCGATGGTCACGGTCTGGAGGCGGGCTCGGCCGTCGGCGGGCAACGGCACCGCCACAGCCTCGACGTCCGTGTTCAACCCCACGACTTTCGACTTGCCGGCCAGACGATCATCCTGATTCAGCGTGCCAAAGATTCCCACCGTGCCGGCACCGGCGTAGTACTCCGCGTAGGGTGTGCCGCGCGACCCGTCCGATTTGGCAAGAACCTCGGCCTGGGGATACTGGCGTGAGAATTCCGCAAAGGTGGTTACCGTCGAGGGATAGCGTTCCAGGTACGTTCCGGACCGGGCTCCCCGGATGCCCTCACCGGTCACCTGGCTCCACAGGGTGCCCGTTTCCGGATCGTGCAGAACCAGCGCGTCGCGCCACAGCGACCCCGAGGCCTGCAGGTGGATTTCCAGCGTGTCGAGGCGTCGGACATACACGATGCCCGTGTAGCAGAGTGGTCACCATGTGACCGCCAGCGGCATATCCCCCAGGCGCTCGTTGACGACCTCGTGACGGTCCAGGTGCCACGTCGAATAGCCACGCACCAGGTCGCCCACCTGGACCACCAGCAGTGGTTCGTCGTCGGCAAACAGGTCGCGCGCCTCACGTACGGGCAGAAACTCGGGATTCATGATCGCCGGGATCATGCCGGGCGAGCCCAGCGTGTACATCGTGTCGCCCTGCACGACCGACCGGGTCATGTTGCGCCGTTGTGCCCAGGCCGGCGTGCACAACAGCAGGGCCAGGCATACCATCGCGGCCACCCTCGGACGTATCATCGCTCCATCTCCTCCATGCGCTACGTTTCCCAACCGCCTGTCGTGCGGTCCGGTTCCTGCCGGCTTCAAAAAGGGCCTGCCCGGATCCGGTGCACCGGTGTATCATCGACTGTATGGGGACAACCATATCGCCGCGTCCCAAGTATCGCGGCGTACCGCTCGTGTTCAAGGGGTTCCTGGTGTTCGCGCCTGTGGTCATCGTGGGTGTGTTTTTCTATTATACCCAGCAGGTCATCGACAAGCTCCGAGTCGACGCGCAGCGCATCGTCAATACCTCCGCGGCGTTGTGGCAGTGGGCGGGCTCCGAGGCGTCCTCGGGTCAGGAAACGTCGGTGGTGTTCGACGAGGTAATCAAGAAGTCGAGTTTCCCCATCATCGTAGCCGACGCGTCCAAGCGCCCGCTCCACTGGCGGAACCTTCCGGGTATTCCCGACACCGCCTCCACGCAGGAGGCGCGCGACCAGGTCAGCCGGCGGATACTCGCCATGGAGTCCGCGAAGGGTGCCGTGCCCATCACCTACCAGGGTCAGGTGATCAACTACTTTTTCTATGACGATCCGCCCCTCGTCAGCCAACTCCGCTGGATTCCCATCATCGAAGTCGCGCTGGTGACGGTTTTCATAGGCGTGGCCTTCTTTGGTTTTCGCAATATCAAGGGGGGTGAACACAACGACAGCTCGGGCGGGACGGCCAAGGAGGAGGCACACCAGCTCGGCACGCCCAGCACGTCACTGAGGGGAAGGCTTCATTTTCTCGGGGTCGGGTCCGAGGTTACGCCGCGGGAGGTGGCCGATCGAATGGAATCGGACGTGATGCGCCTGCAGCGTGTGGCCAACCGCTTCGGCCAG
>JAUVRN010000039.1 GCA_030597645.1 Candidatus Zixiibacteriota bacterium | reverse complement strand
TAGCTAGCGGTCACGACCGGCCACAGGCGGCGCCAGAGGACATGAATGCACGCAGACGGGACCGACCGTATATTCAGTTGTACCGAGCAGAGGGGCGGGCGCGACGTGTATGTATTGTGCCCCTATATACAAGACTGCGACTTTATCCTTATAGCCAGCATGTATCCGGGGTATGTAGCAGTCAGACGCAATATGTGGTGTGCTCGGCTCGCCGTCAACCGGCTGTTTGTCGCAATGATGACCACGACACCTCCGCACAGGTATGTAGCCGCATGGGAAACCGCGGCGCCGGGCCCACGGTAAGGCATTGAGAGCGTGAATCTTACTGCGGCTATCGAGCCTCTACGGCCCTCTCCAGGGCTTGCAGGCGCAGAAGTAACGCCTCGTTCTCGTCTTTGATCTCCCGGTTCTGCCTGTACAATTCCTGGATGGCGGCCAGCGCGACGCCCGCCATGTCCTCGCTGTAAACATACCGCTCACTTTCGCCCAGTCCGAAGAGCCGGTAGAAATCCTGCGCCATCGGACCGACATGGCGGGTGGATTGCGATTGTGACCTGTAGTTCCACTCTGCAATCGGCAGCTCGACAACCGCTTTCAGGATGTCACCGCTCTGTATCGGGTGGATGTGTTCCTTGGACGCGCTATCGCTGAGCGATGACCAGGAGCCGGCACCCGCGGCCAGGACCACGCCGGCGGTGGGTGCTCCACTGCCGTCAATCGCCGTGACGAAGCGGGAGCCACCCGTGGCGCGCACGGCGAACTCGTTGGGTGTGGTGCCGGCAAAGTCGAAGTCACTCTGGTCCGCCCAGACGAACACGCCGGCTGCGTTGGCCTTTGCGCGCCGACCTGCGGCCAGGGAATAAGCGCCTGCAGCTCTGTTCCCGAATCCTCCCGGCGTGGTTGCGTAGGCACCGCTGGCCGTATCTGCGTGTCCGCCCACCACGGTTGCACCCAGGTTGCTTGCCTGGTTGAACAGGCCACCAACGACCGTGGCTCCGTTCGCACTGGCCGTGATATTCTTGCCCCCCGCGACGGTGGCGTGATCGCCGTTGGCGATGTTGCCTTCACCCCCGCCTACGGATGCCCAGTTCCCCGTGGCTGTATTTCCCGATCCGCCCGAAATGGTTGTGGCGGCACCGGTAACCGAATTGAATTCACCACCACCGATAGTCGCGCCTCCGATTTGAGCGGGTCGGTTTAATCCTTCCTGAAGCGTCCCTTCCGTGATCTGGTTTCCGCGGCCGCCTCCGATGGTCGAGTACACGGTGCTCGCGCTGTTGTTCGTGCCGCCCGAGACCGTACAGTAGTCCGCGCTCGCTGCGTTGCTCTCACCGGCCACAAACGCATAGTTGCCACTGCTGGCGTGACCCGATCCGATGACGGCACGACCGCCGATCTGTACATCGTTGTCGAAAACCAGGTCGCCGAACACCGAGCCGCCCGTCGCTCCATCCAACGTGCTCACGCGGTATGCGTATGGATTGGCGGCCAGTTCCACTCGCGGCAGAGATTCGACTGGATTGACACCGTCGTCCACACTGATCTCCAGCCAGCGTGGGACCGCGTCGAAGACCGTGGCGGTCAGAGGCGATTGCCCGCCCAGGCGCGCATTCCACAACCCGTCATCATCTGACAAAACCTGCAGGGTCTCCGCCCAGAGCGCGGTGCCCGCGGTCTCCGTCGCGAAGATGGCGAACGTCATTGTCTTGACACCTGCAGTCACGGGCGTTCCGGTCTCATCGGTGAGACGGCCCTGGAGACCAACTTCCGCAGGTGTATCGGCCCGACCGCCGACACTGGTTGAGATTACCGCGGCCAATAGAAGCGCGTACCGTAGGGCAACTCTGTTCATGGCAATAGCCTCCCTAACTAATTGCGATGTAGATCGATACAGATGCTCCTCCAAGCGCGAGCAGATATCTGGATTGCATATGGGACGAGGAGACTCTGTATACTCAACATCAGGTGTAGGTCGTGCCGGATCAAGGGCCATCTTCGCCGGAACGCGGGATTCGGAACGCGGGAATCGGAGCCTATCCGGCGACAGAGGCGGTGTCAGATGCCTGGTTCCGGCCGTTGCCCGCCTGCGGCCAAGATCGTGTCCTGCACCCTGAGTGCCGCTGCGCGACCTGTTCTGTACGTGCGGTTTGGATGGGTCCGACAGGACCGCCGTGCGTATATTGCCCCAGGGAGAAAACGACACATGAGACAAGGTGGCGGTGTGAACTCTGAGTCGACGCCTGCTGATACGGCCGTAGAGACAGGCCGAGACCTCGAGGCTTACTTCGCTCCGTTCCGGCGCAACATCATCGGAATCGATCAGTCGTTCCCGACTCCGTTCGGCGATCGGCGCATCGTCTATTTCGACTGGACGGCTTCAGGACGGTTGTTCGAACCTATCGAGCGCAACCTGGTCACCGGGCTCGGTCCGTACGTCGGCAACACGCACACCGAATCGAGCGTGACCGGCACGTTGATGACTCAGGCCTATCACCGGGCGCATGTCATTATCAAGCGGCACGTCAAGGCCGGACCTGACGACGTGATCCTCACCACGGGCTCGGGCATGACCGGAGTCCTGGTCAAGTTTCAACGCATGCTCGGGCTCAAAGTCCCCGACCGCCTGCGGCCGTACGTCAATATCCCAGACGAACTCCGGCCGGTGGTGTTCATTTCGCACATGGAACATCACTCCAATCATACCTCGTGGCTGGAGACGATCGCGGACGTGGAGTGCATCGAGCCTGACGAGCAGGGACTGGTCAATCTGGACAACCTCCGTTCGCTTCTGATAAAGCACAAAGACCGCAAAACGAAAATCGGTGCGTTTACGGCGGGTTCCAATGTAACCGGGATTCGCCCCCCCATTCACGCGATGGCGGCGATCATGCACGAATTTGGCGGCTACTGTTTCGTCGATTATGCGGCGGCCGCACCCTACGTCGACATCAACATGCACCCCGAGGACCCGGCCGGGCGGCTGGATGCCATATTCTTTTCGCCACACAAGTTCCTGGGCGGACCGGGCGCGGCGGGCGTTCTCGTATTCGATTCCAGCCTGTACGACAACGAGGTGCCCGATCAGCCCGGGGGCGGTACGGTGGACTGGACCAATCCGTGGGGCGGCCGCAAGTACATTGATGGAATCGAATTACGGGAGGATGGCGGCACGCCCGCATTCCTGCAGTCGATCAAGGCCGCGCTGGCCGTCGAGCTCAAGGAGGAGATGGGCACGGCGAAGATCCGGGCGCGGGAGGATCAGCTCCTGGCGGCGGCACTGGACGGGTTGAGAAGAATCTCGCATCTCCATGTGCTGGCTGATCACCTGCAAGATCGACTGGGCATTGTCTCATTCTACGTAGAGCAGGTCCACTATAACCTGATGGTGAGATTGCTGAACGACCGCTTTGGCATCCAGGTGCGGGGGGGCTGTTCCTGCGCCGGCACCTACGGCCACTATCTTCTGCACGTGGATCCACTGCAGTCCAAGCTCATTACCGACAAGATCGACCACGGGGATCTCTCCGAAAAGCCGGGTTGGGTGCGGATGTCGTTCCATCCGACTACCACCGACGAGGAAATGGCCTACGTCGTCGACGCGATTGGGCAGGTCGTCCGCCGACACGAAGAGTGGTCAAGCGACTACCGGTACGATTCGGCCTGCAACGAGTTTCTGCCTACCCGCCCGCAGACGTTGAGCGGGCAGATGCTGGGCCAGTGGTTTCGCTCCGCCGAGCCGGACGATTAAAGGTCTATTCGGTTAGAGGCCCTGACCGAGATCCGCGGTCAGGTACTGCGCGATCCGCGCAAAGCCGTCGATCTCGTGGCGGCCCCACCCCCTCAGAGCCATCTCCTTCAGGCTGCCGTCCGATCTGAGATCGGCGAGCGTATTCCCCAGCGTATCGGCCTGTGCCTCCGTGTTGATCGGTCGGCCAACCCGCGCCTCGAGAATCTGATCGAGGTTTAGCGGCGCGAACGGGCCGACAGGCGGTCCCACGGTGAACATGGGTATTCCCAGGCCCAGGGCCCAGTTGGTTCTCTCGTGTGACGGCGCCACCAGGTAGTCCACATGGTCGAACAGGGTCGCTACAAGTGCATTTTCGTCGGCGCGCGATGTGTACAGAGCCAAACCTGTCTGCCTGGCAGAACTCGAAGGATGATCGGTCGAAGTCACCCGGACGGTGTGCACGCCGGCGCGCTCCGTCGCGGCTGCCACGGCGCGGTGCAGGCGCCCACCTGTTCGTGCTACGACCCATGTTCGACCACCGCTGCGGACTGCGGACAAACAGGCACGGACCAGATGCGTGACGTGGTGGACCGGTTCGGCGCCCGAGGAGAAGAAAGCGCCCGTCAAAGGCGTCGTGCCCTCCCGCCGGTTCAGTCGCCGATGCAATGCATCGCGGGCGCGTGCCGCGAGCACGGGTTCAATGCAGAGGCTGGTGATCCGTACCCGGTCCGGTGCATAGCCGGCGGCGACGAAGGGACCGGCCGCCTCAGCCGTCGGCACGAACACCCATGACGCCCCCCGAACCACGGCCTCGCCGGGTGTCACCACCTCGCCGTGCTGGTAGTACAGTCGGGGTCTGTCCTTCAGAATCGCGACCAGCATCGGATGGGCCACGACCAGCGCCGAGCCCGACCGCTCGAAACGTCTTCGCAGCGATGAACCGAGCACCTTCAGAGCGAGGCTGGGACGATTGTAGTCCCGGTCGGTCCGGAGCCGCCCGTAAAGGGATGACCGCAGTCCCGGCGAAGCGCCGTGGCGATACAACCACCGAACGGCCCGCCATGCCTGTCTCGATAGCAGGCGCGACGCCCGATACACGTCGGTGATCTCCGTGGTGAACGATTTCGAAACATCGTTCTCCAGGCACGTCACGATTCCGTCAAGGTAGAACGGATGACCCCGTCCGATCTCGGTGTAGAGAAAGGTGAGATCAGGCACCCGGCTGATCTTCCCTGACCGAGCGTCTGGCGACGACCATGAGCACACAGCCTGCCACTACCAATGCCCCACCGGCCGTTTCGCGAAGGGTCGGTAGTTGCCCCAGCAACAGCAACGCAAAGGCCAGCACGAACGCGGGCTGCGCCTGGTTGATCACCGCTGCACGTGACAGGGGGATCAGGCGCAGGGCGGAGAGATAGATCAGTCTTGCGGACACCGGCGCCAGCAGCGTCACGGCGACCAGGCCGGGCCACGCCACGTCCAGTCCCTGAAAGGTCTCTCCGCGCAGCAGGAACAGGATCCAGAACCCGGCCGCCATCATCAGGCTGCGCATCCAGGTCAGGAACGTGATACTCACGTGACGTACAGCGTTTTTGGCCACGAATTCCGTGACGCCAAAGAACATGGCCCCGCCAAGCACCAACCAGAAGCCTGCAGAATAGTCGACCCGGAGCGTCATCCGCATCACGGCGATTCCTGCAATGGAGAGCAGCACGCCCATCAGTTCGCCACGATTGAACCGCTCACCCAGAAAGAGGATGGCCAGCGTCACCGAGATGATCACCTCTGAACGATTCAGAAACGAGGCCAGCGATGGATCCATGCGCTGGATCCCCGACCACAGCAGCAGCACCGCCATGAACGAACTGGCGGCGAAGAGCACGACCCATTTCCACGCCGTCGCGGAGGCCAGTTCGCGATTGGAGCGCGCCGGACGAAAGCGGTCCAGAGTGAGCAGCATACCTGCGAGGGTCGTCATGAAGGCGTTCAGGAGGACGGGCGTGACGAACTGCAACGTCCACTTGCCCACGACGAAGGCCAGCGCCGCGAGAGCGGCAGAGGTCAACGCCAGGAGATAACCACGGCGGTCCGAAGCGGAGAAACTCGGGGAGGTGTTCATGGGGGTACCGCCTGTGTAGCGCCTCGCCGGGTACTCGGCAAGTGCTAAGCACGCTGCACGGGCGGCGCTGTTCGCCGCCGGTACAGAGGCGAGAATTCGATCACCCGGATGATGTTACAAGCCTCCATGAGCGGGCTGCCTTCAGGCGGCATGTTCAAGGGCGGTGGCCACATACCATGTCATTCGGCATCCGGGCACACCTTTTGTAAGCACCATCCTGATCCTCGGGCGGGCTCGTCGCCCATGGGGATCGCTATACGCTAACGTGCTAGAGGGAGGATAGATGCTGATGCACGTCGCTTCTAGAGGGATGGGGCTGCGAACGTCCACGGTACTTCTTGCGGGCGCGATTCTGGCGCTCGTCTGGGGGGTGGCCGGTTCAGCACAGGCTGCTTCCATTACCTTGATCTGGACAGCGCCTGGTGACGATGGCAACGTCGGTCAGGCCAGTCAGTACGATGTCCGCTATTCCACATCCACCATCAACGACGGAAACTGGGATCAGGCCGATGCCGCATCGGGTGAACCTGCCCCCGAAGTGGCTGGAACACCGGAGTCGTTTACATTGACGGGACTGTCACCCAACACCACCTACTACCTCGCGATCAAGACCGCCGACGAGGCCGACAACTGGTCGGCGCTGTCCAATGTAGTCGGGGTCACCACCAACGATGACGTGGCTCCCGCGGCCATCGTCGACCTGACCGCGGGCGTCGGTAACTAATCGATGCTGCACACACGGCTGAGTCGATCGAGGTCGCCGCCCGCAAACACCACGGTCTGAACCGCAACATCGAGCCGGTCATGGCGACATGGCCGGCTGCAATCCCGATGTTGCAGAGCGCGCACGTGGGATCCGCCTGTCGTTCGCACGACAGCGGGCCATCCTCGACCGAGCCCGGTTCTTATTCAGCAGCCGGTTAAGCGCGTTTCTCCTCGCGCATCATTGCCAGGTCAGGTTTAACTTACCCCTGACGCGCATTCGGTCGGTTTGGGATCGGTGTGCTAAGTGGCTGGCCCGCGGCTTCGTACACCGCGTTTCCCCGAGAATACCAGTCGATCGACGCAACTGCAGCCATGGTCTACCCGACTCCGTAATCGGGCTTCGGGGAATTCTGGAGACCATACCTGTGTCACTTCGCTGAGGAAGGGTGATGAAGCGAGGTGAACAACATGGAACACGAAAGAGCACGGATGCCCGCCCGCGCACGCGCGCAGGCGATCCCGATTCACTGGACGCACGGACAGTACACGGTGTCGCTGGTTGACTCTGACCCGCAACGTCTGTGGCTTAGCTTTTTGACCGGCCTGCGTCGTATCACCAGCGTGGTCACGGGACGGTAGCCGTTACCCGTCTCCGATTCCAGAACATGTCTAATCCTGATACGCCGGTTCTCCATCCGGAGGAACTCGCCGCCTGCGAACTGCGCCTGGACGGCCCTGGTGTCTGGCGGCTCGCCGCCATCGTGACGCTGCCGCTGGCGATCGCGCTCGTGGTTGAACACGTTGGCGTGGCTGTGCTCTGCTGGAGCGTACTTGCTCTGCTAGTTGTCCCTCTCGTTCGGGGCTGGGGCTACACATCGTTGGCAGTCATGACGGCCGTACTGCCCGTATATGTCTATCTCGAGCTCGACCAGCCGCCCGTCTGGCTGGCGTTCATCGCGGGCTTTCTGAGCCTGGTGCAGATCCTGTGGCTGCGATACCGCCTGGCACAGATCAGACTGCTGCGCGCGCGTCTGGCTGCCGACTCACGGTACCGGGAACGCGAGCGCTGCGGAGTCTGAAGGCCAGAGACCGCGTGCCCTCAATTCCCGTAGATTCAGTTCCATGCTGGCACGGTCAGGCGGCTCCGGGTTCAACGACAACGCCCGGGTAAACGACGCCACACCCTCTGCCCGCAGACCCAGGCGAAACGCCGCCTGCCCCCTGAGATACCAAAAACTGTACCGCTCCGGAAACAGGTGACAACCGTCCCGGGCCACCGCAAGAAAGTCTTCGATCGCGCCTGCGCGGTCCAGGATCATCATCATTTGAATGAGCGGCTTGTGCTCGGTCGGGTACGCGACGATGCGCCGGCGCAGAAGTTCCATGGCCTCGGTGCGGCGGCCGGCCAACTCCAGATACTCGGCGAGGCGGTGCATGTGTCTCTGACTGCCGGTGATGTCGTGGGCCTGTGACATCAGCGCTGCCGCTTTCTGTCTCTCATCTCTGGAATCGTACAGAATGGCCAGATTCTCGTACGCGTAATCCGCTCGCGCCGTGTCGTACGCGAGTATGGCCTCAAGCCGGGTCGCCGATGCCTTCCAGGATGCATTTGTGTAGAGCCAGGCGGCGGTCAGTATCAGCGCAGTCGCCAGGGCAATCGTCCCGGCCCAGCGGGCCAGGGTCCAACCTGCAACGGATCGCTCTACGGACTGGAAGCGGTCCAGCATCAGCGGTACGATCGGGAGCCCCGCCATGGCGAACAGATCCCAGTCCCGGGCCATACCGAGATCCGGCTTGAACATCAAGAGGTAGAGGAGGCAGGGGAGCACCATCAGCCACAGAGCTCGTCGCATGTGTACGCGCCGGACTCGATCTTCATTGGTCTGCCCGTTGCTCACATGGCGTGCGTCGATCGCGGAGACCGATTCACTTCGGCGGGCTCGCGCGAGGATCGCAGCGACGATGGCGAGGGGCAGTATCGGCAGCAGGAGTGCAAGTTCGTTGGCGATGTCAAGCAGGTGGGTCCAAGAGAGGACGCCGTAACGGTCATCCGTGGCGACGAAAGAGAGATAGTGTCCGGCCAGCGGGGTAATCCATCGGGCGCCGGCAGAAATCACCAGTGACGAGACGGCCAGAACCCATGCGACGCGTCGAAGGCTCGTTGTGGAAGCAACCGGTCTCGTGTGGGAGTACACCAGATACAGCAGGGACGGTGCGAAGAGGCAGGCCTGAACATGGACCACAAAAGCAGCCGCCAGCCATGCGGCCGCCGGCCAGAGCGGGTACCGGTACCGGGCAGAGGCCACGGCCGCGAGCACATATCCGGTGAGCAACAGGTGTAGCAGCGTGTAGTACTCGAGGTAGCCTGCAAACAGCACCGCGCCACCCCCGAGCACGTAGAGGGCAACGAACGACAGGGCGGTTGCTGCGGTGAAACGATATCGGCGGCACGTCCACAGCAAGAGCACTATCCACGCCCCCCCGAGCGCGGAGTGAAAGGCCTGTATCACGACCACGGGGGAGGCGTCCCCAAACTGCCGGGCCAGCCAGATCAACGTGTGGAATGTGAGAATCGTCCCGGGCGCGATCAGTTCGCCTGCAAGGGTCGCGGTGACCAGGGTTCCGAACGGTGGTGTCCTGTTCGCAAAGGCATCGCTGAAGCTGTTGGCGATCAGTTGGCCGTCGCCGAGCAGCGGTGTAGCGCTTCGCACGGCGTAGAACCCGGCGGCTGCCGCGATGCCGACCAGTGCGAGGATGATCGCGTGACCGTTCAACACGCGGCGGAATCCGCCGACGGCTATGTGGTGCATCGATCGCGCCACCGGTGGGATAAATGTGGCACCGAGCATCACCACCAACACCACGGCGACCGGCCATGGCGTGAAGGCGAGATGGTTGATGCCCCAGAGGCGAAGGTCCGCCCGGAGCCCGGACAAGCAGACCACCACCACCCACGTCACGGCCGCGGCAAGCAGCCAGGGGCGAGTGCGCTCAGGCGGGTCGTTCATGGCCGCCGAACCGAAGCGTGGAGCTGCGAACGGCCGGGCTACTCTCCCTGGCCCTGGAGATCCAGGACGAACGCATAGATGAAGGCCAGCTCCTCGTACCTTTTGGTCCGGGCCGTTGCGCCCGAGTGTCCGGCTTCCCTCTCCGTCTTCATGATCAGCCGGTGCTCATCCGCCTTGCGTCCGCGGCGTTTGGCC
>JAUVRN010000148.1 GCA_030597645.1 Candidatus Zixiibacteriota bacterium | reverse complement strand
TCGAAAGTGGTGACCAGTTCGCGGATCACCGGCGTGGCCCGTGGGTCGGTCCAGAATTGCCACCAGGTAACCGTGGTCTTATCATCCACGCGGCGGACGCAGCCGGAGAGTGCCGCGACGGCCAGCGATACAAGAAGCAGACGGCCGAACATCGGCCCCAGGGTAGGTGTGCGCCCAAGGCGGCGCAACGGCATTTCGCTTGACGCTCGTGTGCATGCGGGGCAAGATTCGGCATGCGCCCCCTTCTTGTGGCCGCGCTTCTGGTCCTGATCTGGACCTCACCGGTCACGGCCCGCGCCACGGGCTCCGTACTTTCTGGTATCGCCGTCGAGGATGTGGCGTGGGATGACGGCACGGCACTCCAGATTCACTGGCGAACCAAACTCGACGAAGATTTCCGTGTCCTCATAGTGCGTGAGGGTACAGACGGCCTGATGGATACCCTCGGATTGTTCCCGGCCAACGTACAGTGGGTGGTCGACGACGACGTGACTCCCGCCGGTACGTATCGCTACCGCTTATCGGTCTTTGACTCAGAGGGTATACTGGTATTCACAGCCGCTTCGCACGGGCTCGCGTCTCCACACGCCAACTGGTTCCACCGCGGACGCCTGGGCGAAGCACTGATTATCCTCGGCGTCTTTGCCATGATCCTCTGGGGAACCTTCAGGCGGCGGGACATTTACCTGCGGCCCATTGGCGGCCTGAGCGCTATCGAGGAGGCGCTGGGGCGTGCGGTTGAGATGGGACGCCCCGTGTTGTTTTCCGCAGGCTGGGGTGCCCAGTTGGACAAGCCGACGACCATGGCGGCCATGAACATCTTCGGCTGGCTCGCCAGCCGCGCCGCGTCGTACGACGCCAGGTTGCTGTTCCCCACCCACGACGCGGTCCTCATGGCGGCCGCACAGGAGTCAGCCCGCGAATCGGCACGTATCGAAGGGCGCCCCGACTGGTATCGACCCGAGGACATCTACTACGTCACCGGCAGCCAGTTCGGTTACGCCGCGGCACTGGACGGCATCATGGAGCGGCAAAAGCCGGCCGTCAACCTCTGGCTCGGGACCTTCGCTGCCGAGTCCCTGATTCTGGCCGAAACCGGCAACCACATCGGCGCCGTGCAGATCGCCGGCACCGACAGCACCATTCAGCTCGCGTTCTTTCTGGTCACCTGTGACTACACGCTGATCGGTGAAGAAGTGTTTGCGGCATCGGCGTACCTGACGCGTGATTCCATGGTGCTGGGCGGACTCTGGGCCCAGGACTGGCTCAAGATCGGCGTAGCGGTGACCGTGATCGCAGGGCTGGTGGGCACACTGCTGGACTGGGATGCCATCGGCGGCTGGCTGCGGGGCATATAGATGCGACAGCGTCTTCCCCTACTGATGGTCGGCGTGTTCGGGTTTGCCATGCTCATCCAGTATTTCGTGCCCCATCCACTGGGCCGCGTGCTGTACGGCCGCGTGCTGGAGTGGATGCAGGTGATCTTTGCCGCAGGGCTGGTCCTCGGTGGCGCCACGTATGCGATGTCGCACCTGCGCACGGTGTCCGGTCGCCGGGAAGGCTGGATCTACTCGCTGCTCGCCCTGGCCGCCCTGACCCTGATGCTGGCCGCAGGCCTGATCGGCGGCATCGACCGTGGAACGCTCTTCCTCTGGTTGTTCAACAATCTCCAGGCACCATTACAGCAAACCGTGTTTTCTCTGCTCGCGTTCTTCGTCGCCTCGGCGGCGTACCGCGGCTTCCGCGCGCGCAACATCGACGCTGCGCTGCTGCTGATCGTCGCCCTGGTGGTCATGCTGGGGCGCATTCCCATTGGTGAAATGACCGGCCCGTTTCTGCCTGACCTGGCGCGCTGGCTGGTGGACGTGCCGGCGGTGGCAGCCAAGCGCGGGATCCTGATCGGCATCGGTCTCGGTTCGGTGGCCGTGGCACTGCGCGTCATGCTCGGTATCGAACGCGCCTGGCTGGGAGGTCGCCGGTGAACCTCGCCCAGATCGACCGGCGCTGGATCTTCGTGATCGTGTTCCTGGCCGTAGCGCTGCCTCTGCTCTTTCCCATCGGTCTGGTGGGCGAGGTATCGCCGCGCACGCAGACCATGCACGACCTGATCGAAGCCCTGCCCCGGGGCGCGACGGTCATCATATCGTTCGACTGTGAGGCCGCCAGTTGGCCGGAGATCGGCCCGGTCGCCGAGGCGCTGGTCGAACACACCATGCAACGAGGTATCCGCATCATCGGTACGTCGTTTCTCTCTGAGGGAACGGCCCTGGGCTTCGAATTGCTTTCGCGCCACGCGGATGCCGCAGACTACGTACAGGGACGAGACTGGGTGTATCTCGGGTTCCGCCCGCAGTACGTCGCCGCCATCCTGGGCCTGGGCGAGTCGATCACACAGGAATACCCACGTGACTACATCAACCAACCGAGCGAAGACCACACGTTGCTCGGCGCCGTGCGCTCGTACCGGGATGTAGCACTGGTCATCTCTATTGCGGACGACACCATGCCGCAGTACTGGATCGAGTACGCCGGCGCCCGTTACGGCGTGAAGATCGCGGCAGGTCTGTCGGCCGTGATGGTCACCACGTTTACTCCGTACCTCGATTCGGGACAGCTCCAGGCACTGATAGGCGGTCTCAAGGGTGCGGCAGAATACGAACGCCTGCTGGGACGCGAAGGCGCCGGCAGCCGTGGTATGGACGCCCAGAGCAGTGCGCACCTGGCGATCATCGTGCTGGTGATCATAGGCAACGTGGCGTACTTCCGGGGGCGTGGCCGGTCATGAGCGACGCGGGCATCTGGCTGGCGGCCATCGGTACCCTGGCGATCTTCTCCTTCCTCTACCGGGATAATCCGGCATACAGGGCGGCCGAACAAATCCTCGTCGGGTTGTCCGTGGGCTATCTCGTCGTGATCACCGTTCGCACCACGCTGGTGCCAAAGGTGGCGCTGCCGATACTGGATGGAGATCCCTGGGGCATCGTCGCCGCCGTCTGGGTTCTGCTCATGTGGACACGGGTATCGACACGTGCCGGATGGCTCTCTCGATTGCCCCTGGCCGTGATCGTGGGCGCCGGAGCCGGACTATCCATACCGGCCATGCTCAAAGCACGCGTGCTCAGCCAGCTCGGCGCAGTGATCCGGCCGGAGATCGACGTCAACGCCGTGGTCGGGGCCATCGGGGTCCTGGCCACCCTCTCCTATTTCTACTTCACGCGCCCTCCCACCGGCGCCTTCCGTGTAGCGGCCCGGACGGGCACGTGGTTCCTGATGGTCTTTTTCGGGGCCACCTTCGGCTATACGATCATGTCCCGCCTGTCGCTGCTGATCGGGCGCACGGAGTTTCTGCTGGGGGACTGGCTCGGCCTGCTCTGATGATTTGTCCCCGTTGCAAGCAACCCATGCGCGAGGAAAAACGCCCTTATCATAAGCAACGCAAGTGGATCTGCCCCAACTGTGGGCGCGTACGCTTTCAGCGCACCAGTAAGCCTCGCAAGAAGCCATGAACCTCTTCGGCGACGTCGATACCCCCGGACCGATCGAGCGCACGTTCGTAGGGACCTCAGGATACAGTTTCCAGGACTGGATCGGTCCCTTCTACCCGCACGGCACACCGCGCGGCAAAATGTTCGACTACTACGTGCGCCGCTTTCCCTGCGTGGAAATCAACGCCAGCTACTACCGTATCCTGCCGCCTTCGGTCATGGCCCAGATCGGGAAGAAGGCGCCGGAGGGCTACCCGTTCATCGTCAAGGCGCACAAGAGCCTGACGCACGATCGCGATGAATCCGAGGATCACATCGGGGCCTGGATCGCATCGGTACAGCCGCTGGCAGAGCGCAACCAGATGGCAGGCGTCCTGGCTCAGTTCCCGTACTCGTTCAAGCTGTCGCAGAACAGCCTCGACTACATCGCCCGCACCCGTGAGCGACTGTCTGATTATCCCTACTTC
This sequence comes from Candidatus Zixiibacteriota bacterium, assembly GCA_030597645.1. Taxonomy (GTDB): domain Bacteria; phylum Zixibacteria; class MSB-5A5; order JAUVRN01; family JAUVRN01; genus JAUVRN01. Next base: position 1,832 of record JAUVRN010000148.1, on the reverse strand, counting down.
GCCGAATTCCGGCACGTGGGCTGGATGCGCCCCGACGTATTCAACTTCTTGCGCGAGAATCGGATCGAGTTTGTCTCGGTGGATGAGCCACCGCTTCAGGGTCTCCTCCCCCCGACGCCGGTCATGACCGGCGACACGCTGTACGTCCGCTTTCACGGGCGCAATACGGAGCACTGGTGGGGTGGAGGCGGAGATCGCTACGACTACCGATATAGTAAAGCGGAGTTGACCGAATGGCTGACGAAGATTAAGAAACTCCGGGAGCGAGCCGGGACGACCTTCCTGTTCTTCAACAACTGTCACGAAGGGCAGGCCGCCGACAACGCTCAAACGATGCTGGCGCTATTGGAGGGGGGATCCACTTGAGCCGGGCGCGTATGGCTGCAGCGCTCATACTGCCGTTGATTCTGATCGTCGGCTACACGGCGGAACGGAACGGTCCGTCCGAAGCGCAGCCGACGGTCAGCGAGCCCGCGCGTCCCGCGGCGATCCCTATCCTGCCCGATGCCCCCCAGATCGCCGGCATGGCCGAAGGCCCGTGGGCCGTCTATCAACCGCCCCGCAAGAGCCGCCCGCGGTTGCGTTCGTATGCGGCCTGCGTGGTGGACGGATCGGCCGGGACGGTGCTCTACTCTCGTCGCGGCGACCGGGTCCGGCCCATTGCCTCCATCGTCAAACTCCTCATGGCCCTGGTATTCCTGGAGTCCGGCGGCAACCTCGAACAGGAAATCGAAATCACGCCCGAAGACGCACGCAACGCCGGGAAGTCCGTCCTCTGGAAGGGACACCGGTTCAAAGCGCGCGACGTGCTCTACGCCGCCCTGCTTTCATCGGACAACCGTGCGGCGCGGGCCCTGGCACGTTCCACGCCGTATACCGCCGAGCAATTCATCGAACGCATGCAGGCCCGCGCTCGGGAAATCGGCTGTGCGACGTTGCGCGTGGTCGAACCCACGGGTCTCTCCGAGAACAACGTAGCCTCGGCGGTGGACGTGGCGCGCCTGCTCACCGCAGCCCTGGCCAATCCGACCATAGCCAAGGTATGCCGCACGTACCGCCACCAGTTCAAGGCGCTCAACTCCCGCAAGAACTACAGATTGACCAACAGCAACAGGCTTCTGGTCTCCCGCTACAAGGTCCTGGGCGGCAAGACAGGCTATATCGTCGAAGCAGGCTGGTGTGTGGCATCCATGATCGACACACGGCAGGGCCCTCTGGTGATCGTGATTATGGGCGCCCGCTCCAATTCGTCCCGCTTTGCCGAGGCCCGTCGCCTCATCGATTGGGCCTTGAAGTACCGCGAACGCGCGCATACCTTTGCACTGGCCTCCTGAGCGCCTGCGGGCGCGGGGCGTGGACCCACATCATGGCAAAGAACAAGGCAGCAAAAGATCCGCTCCTGGAGATTCTTCAGGGCGTGGACATGGTCGGCACCATGCTGCACACCGACATTCCACGAGTACTCGAGGAGCTGAACCGCATTCGCACGCTGGTAGAGACCAGACAGGTCGTATCCGACTCCAGGCCGCCCGCTTCCGTGGCGATGTCGAGCGGATCCGACGACGCCACGGCGCTCTTGCTTGAAATTCGCGAGATGCTCGAGGTGCAGGATCGACGCATGGTCGCGCTGGAGCAACGACTGGCACGCCTGGCCGAAACCCTGACTGCGTAAGGCCGTGCGGCCCGGCGGCCGATATGACCATTGGCGCTTGACGGCTCGCCGCCGGGGTGTACATTAGGCGCTTTGGTGTGCCACCCTAGCTCAGTTGGTAGAGCAACGGACTGAAAATCCGTGTGTCCGCAGTTCAATTCTGCGGGGTGGCACCATTTTC
>JAUVRN010000401.1 GCA_030597645.1 Candidatus Zixiibacteriota bacterium | reverse complement strand
GAGTACTTCCAGGTAGCTGGTATTGCCACCTTCGTAGCGCACCCAGGCCAATCGGGCCGCGCTCTCGGCGGCAGCCATCTGCCGCCGGCGGGCCGCCGGTTCCGCTTCGTATGTCTGCCCGGCAACCCTCGCCTCCTCTACCTCCCGCAGGGCGGTGAGGATGGTCTGTTCGTATTGGTTCAGCAGCTGCTCTGTCCGTGCCACTTCGACGTCTACGCGGCGTTGATTCTCACCGGCGTTGAAGAGGGGGCCGAAAATCTGCGCACCTAATCCGAAGAAGCCGGTAGACGTGTTGGCGAACTGCGCACCCAGGTCGGCGCTCAGCGTAAACTGCGGAAACTTCAGAGCCTCAGCTACGCCGATGCGTGCCGTCTGCGCGTGCAATCTGCGTTCGGCCTCACGAATGTCCGGACGCCGTTCGAGCAAGGCCGAAGGGAGTCCGGCCGGCACCTCGGGTGGTAGCACCTGATCCTGCAGCTTCAGGCCGCGAGCAATCGACATGGGAGGCAGACCCAGCAGGACGCTGAGTCCGTTTTCCGTCTGCGCCCGCAATCGCGCGAAGGTCTGCACGGACACTTCGGCTTCGGATAGCTGGATCTGAGCCTGGTTTACATCCACCTCGGACACCATGCCCGCGTTGAAGCGCGTGGTGACCACGTCCAGGTTGGCCTGCCACGTCTTGGCGGTCTGCTCTGCAACCAGGAGCCGGTTGTCCAGATCACGCAGGAGCAGGTAGGTGTTGGCGATCTCTGCTACCAGAGCAATGGTCACGCCACGGTATGCCTCTTCCGTGGCCAGCAGTTCATTCAGGGCCGCTTCGTTGGAGCGACGGACACGGCCCCAGAGGTCGACAATGTACGACGCGTTCAGTGCGACGACGGCACTCGAGTTGGTCTCGCCATCATCTCCCATGGTGCCGTCTATGGCACCGCTTGCCCCGTAATTGATCCGCGGGTAGAGATCGGCCCGCACGATGCCGAGCTGGGCACGGGATTCCGAAATCCGGGCGAGGGACGTGCGCAGATCGCGGTTGTTCTCCAGCCCCGTTTCGATGAGCTGCTGCAGGATGGTATCCCCGAACAGTTCCCACCAGGGAAGGTCCGCCGCCGAAGAGTCGGTCACCGCCTCACTCCGATACACGGGCGGTTCCGGTACGGGAGGACGGACGTAGTCCGGACCCATCACGCAGCCGGACAGCATCAGCAGGAACGAGGCGAACAGCGCACGCCGCACGTCACGCCTCCCGCCGTGGCCACAGGCGTTCAAGAAGACCGAATGCCACGACCACATAGACCACAGCCATCATGATCTGAACGATGCGCGTGTACACCTTGGCGCCGGCTTCTCCCGACGAACTGGTGGTCGACCCGATGATCAGCAGCAGCGTGGAAAAGGCCATGCCATACAGGGCTGCTGTGGGCCTGTCTGAAAACAGGCGCGCCCCGAACATCAGGCCGGCCAGCAGGGTGGTCACAATGAGAAAGCTGTACAGGGGCGTCAGCACCAGCAGTTCATAGACCACGATCGCTGCGGCGCCGCCGATGACGTTGCCCAGGATGGGTGCTTTGCCCGCCTTGAAGTCTTTGGCAAACGCCGGCTGCATGGAGAGCAGCGCGATCATGATCATCACCAGGATCGCCCCGGTCCATTGGAACACATAAAACGCGACCACCACCGGAAACACGACCAGTGTGCTCAACGCCGCGTTGCGAAACTTCTCGGCGGCCGGGAGTTCGGGTGTGCTCGCTTTGGCGGCCTGGACGGGCGGTGCCGGTGGATCGGGGAAGAGAGTGAACGCCAGCCAGACGATGATCATGGTGGCTGCGGCGCCCGTCACGATACCACGGGCGAGCAGTCCCGCCAGCCCCGGGGACTGTATCGATATGAGCGGGATCAGCAGAATGGCGATCATCAGCCAGACGATGAGCAGCGGAGATTTGCCGTTCCACTGAGCCCAGAACAGGTGGAACAGCATGAGGCCAGCGAAGGGCACATACACCAGCGGATAGGACAAGAGTGCGCCACTGACAACGAGCCCCACCAGGCAGGCCACGGCAACCATACCTACAAACCCGATACCGGCCCTGAAGCCGGGTCGACCGGCAGGAGAGGCGAGGAAACTCAATGACAGCACAGGAGTCAGAAACGACAGCTGCCACCCGAAGGCCATCGCGACGGCCATGGCCAAAGTGGCGCCGATGGCGTAGCGCAGTACACGTCGGCTGCGCGCGTCGAGCCCCAGACTCACGTCGGCTGCTACAACGGCAGCACTGCTAGCGGACATAGGAGAGCAGGCTCACCAGGCGAATCCGCAGCCAGGCGATGGGATTGAGAATCACGTTGCCGCTCGTGTACACGACCACGTCGACCTGGCCGCCCACGCGGAGCAGCCCTGCAACCTCATCCGGATTCAGATCGATAATCACCGGGAAGCGCTGCGGATCCCGCAGCCAGCCCTGTGCGCTTGTCACGGTGGGCAGGTCCCCACCACTCTGGGATCCCTGCGGCGTCACGCCGTACCCGACACTGCGCACGGTACCCGTGAATACGCGACCCGGAGCCACGTCGAGCGCGAACTCCGCTTCGTCCCCAGGTTCGATGTTGGAGATGTTGTTTTCCCGCATGTCGGCCTGGATCCAGATATCATGGCTCGAGATGAACGTGGCCAGGGGCTGACCCGCCTGCGCGTAGTGACCCACATCTACGCTGAAACTCTCGATTACGCCCCGTGCAGGTGCGTGCAGTGTGCTAAAGGCCAGGTTGAGCTGAGCATCTTCCAGCGCCACGAGCGCCCCGCGCAGCTCCGGGTTGTCCGGCCCGATTTCACCCAGCTCTTCTTTGGCCTTTTCGAGATTGGCCTCGGCCGACGCCAGTCCCTCTATGGCCTGGGCCAGAGCCGTCTCGGTGCGGTCCTTGTCGGCCAGGGACAATGCACCCGGGTTCTCCTCCAGGATGCGTTGTGTGCGATTGTAATTGCGCTGCGCCCGGTCGAGTT
>JAUVRN010000323.1 GCA_030597645.1 Candidatus Zixiibacteriota bacterium | reverse complement strand
GTCGGATTGCTCGACTCGTTCTGTCCACACGCGGCGACCATCAACGCGGCCGCCAGCAACAGCAGTGTGATTCTGAGTTTCATTGCAAGACTGCTCCTTGTTCGTGTGTTTGGTTTGATGTTCACTACCAGTCCTGACCGCCGCCGTATCCGCCTCCCCGGCGTCCGCCCTGACCCTGGCCTTTCCGTCCCTGGGGTCGCTGGGTTTCCATCTGGGCCTTGCGCTCGTCCTTGATTCTCTTGTATTCGGCGTTCTGTTCATCAGTCAGGATCTTCTCGATTTCCTTGTCGACCTGCTCCATCTCGTTACGCAGATCCTGCATGTATTCCATACGCGCGTCGCGGTCGCTTCCGGCCGAGCGCATCTGTACCCGGTACTCATCGAGCCGGGATGCCGCCATGATCTTTTCGAGCTGTGCCGTCTGGATGGGATCCAGCCCGAGCCGTGAGGTCAGGTTGAGTACACCCTCGTCCAGCCGGTTGGACGGCTTGATCTTCTGAAACAGCAGCTCCTGCTCCGGAGAGAGAACCGATTCGATCTCCTTGTTGGTATCCTTGATACGCTTGTCCGCCGCCTCGGCCAGTGCCGAGACATCACCCCGGTAGCGATCCCGATCGATGCGGGCCAGCTCCTGGTCCACAGACAGGATGCGGGCCACGCGATCCGCCTGCTCCCCGGAGAGGACCAGCCGATCGACATACAACGCCACCCTGGCGTCCTCGGGTTTGTCGGACTCCGCATGGACCAGACCGCAGCCAAGCCCCATCAGTACAGCCAGCGCCGTCACCCAACCAACTCTCATCTACCCTCCTCCAAATGCGCCTAACTCGTAGTGGCACAATAAACTGCGGGATCTTCTCTTCACCCTGTTAGACCGGCACCGGGCGTGAATCATTGCATCCGGGCCGATAATCCAAAGGTATGAAGCGATCCTCAACGGCGTGCCGGCGGCACGACCTTGCGGCTGCAGGGGTCTTCAGGCTATTTTGCCCCACCGAAATGGATGCACGAACCCCCTCCGACTGGTCGAGCGATCATGCCCACTGATCAAGGTGTCGATCGCAAGACGATGGCCGCTTATGTGGCCACGCTCGCGTGCATGCTGGCGGCGTCCTTTGTGCCGCAGGTGCGTCTCTGGGGGCTTGGAGCCTGGGTACCTCTCTCACTCACCGCTCGTCTGACGCTCACGCTGACCGGACTGCTCGTTCCTGTCGCCATCGTGTGGTTGGGCCGTCACCGTGACGAACCGGACCGGTCCCGGGTTCTGAGCGGCGAAGCGTGGCTGTGGGGGCTGCCCATCATCTGCGGGCTGGTGTTTTACCTGCTGCGTGCACAGACCCACTTTCAGGGCGACGGCTTGCTGCAACTTGCGTCGTTGGCCTCCGATCAGCCCCTGGTCAAGGCGCGTGATATGGGCACCATGCACGTGTTGATCTTGCTCAAGGGTCTGATGCCGGGCGGGTCGGAACTATCTGCGCGTGTGGCCTACCAGGGACTGTCTGTTACCGCCGGGGTGTTGTTCGTGGTCTCGGCCGTCTGGTTCGCGCGGCACATCGCCACGGGAACCGTCGTTCGAATCTGCACCGCGCTCGGTTTGATCACCGGCGGATACGCGTTGCTCTTCTTTGGATATGTCGAAAACTACGCGGTGCTGTGTCTCTGCATCGGGGCATTCACGTTCACGGGGTATCTCGGTGCCGAAGGTCATGTGCCACGCTGGTTGTGCCTGATCCCGCTGGCCCTCGGTTCGTGGTTCCACGTGCTGGGCCTGACGCTCGCGCCCGCGGCAGCCTACCTGATCCTCGCGCCCACGGGTGTGGGCGCCTGGCTGGCGCGGCGGGGAAGAAACGTTCGCTGGGGACTGGGGGTTCTACTGCTGATCGGTGCCGCGGTCGTGTTCTTGTACCTGCGGACACAAAACTACTACTTCCGGTTCGCATTCCTGCCGTTGACCGCAGATCGATTCACGACGGACGGCTACACACTGCTGTCTGTGCGACACCTGGCTGACTATCTGAATCTGCTCGCGCTGCTTCTGCCCGGCATCGCCGTGATACTGGTATCCGTGCGCCGGTCCCACTGGCGCGGTGCACTCAAGACGCCGGGCTTTCGGTTCCTCGCTGTCCTGGTGGTCAGTACACTGGCTGCTGCGTTCTTCCTAGATCCCAAACTGGGAATGCCACGCGACTGGGACCTCTTTTCGTTCCCGGGCGTTCCGCTCGTGACCGCCGGCATCATCCTCGTGCTCGGACGGTACGGTGCAATATCCTGGCGTCCCGCCCTGCTGGTCGTGACGCTGGGGGCACTCTCCCTGTTTCCGCGGGCGTTCGTGCAGCCCCAGGAGGACAGGGGAATCGTGCTGGCACGCACGTACTGTGAACTGGATCCGCCACGCAGCCGCACGGCCGTTCATGTGCTGGGACAGTATCTCCTCGATCGGGGACTGGTCAGCCAGTGCGCCGACGTATCGGACTTTCACGATCGACACTACCCGGAGGAGGTACTCCGTGACCGTGCGGACCAGTTGATGAAACAGGGCAATTTCAATGGCGCCGCGGTGGTGTGCAGGCAGATGATCGCCATCAATCCCCGCTATTTCACGCCCTGGACCTTTCTCGGCAATATGTACAACGCCGCTATGCGGTACGACAGCGCCGCCGCATTTCTGGAGATCGCCAACGGTCTCAACCCCGACGCGCCGGCCGTTCTCAATGAACTGGGGCGTGCGTATTTCTTTAGCGGCCGGCGGCAGGAGGCGCAGCGTGTCTGGACGCGATCCCTGGAAGTCGATTCCACGCAGTATGTGCCCGTGCTGGCATTGGCTCGCTGGCACAAGTCACGCGGGGAAGACTCGCTCTACACGGCGACGCTGGCGCGGGCCGCGGCCAACCGGGATTCACCGGGCACGGTCAGTCTGGAGCTGGCCAACGATCGCGCGACGGCGGGCGACGATGAGGCCGCGCACTACACCCTTGAGCGCGCGCTGTCGCGTGGTGTCGACAGCACACAGCTCGAAGGATTCTACACCCGATTCCCACAGTTTCGCCCGCAGGCCCCGCCGGCCGACTCACTCTCCGGCTAGTTCACTGTCCGGCCAGCTCACTCTCCGGCCAGTTCATCAGGGCCGGCACGGTGGCGGCCCGCTCTCAACTTGAACCAGGCTGCTACGGAATGCCCAGCAGTTTGTGTGTCTGCAGTGATAGTCGCCACGGCGGGTGCCGCCGACACCACTCGCGCGCAGTCGCGGTGTGATCCTCGAGGTCGGGACCGTCGAGCGGCTGCAGGAAGAAGTGTTTAAAGTCTAGCCGATCCAGCCCGTCCGGAACCACCTCCATGGGGAAGACCAGCTTGAGTTCGTCGCCGCTTGTCTGGGTCCACTGGCTGTTCGGTTTGGGGCTCACGCAGATCCAGTCGATGCCCGCCGGTGCCTCGATAGTCCCGTTGGTCTCCACCGCCACTTCGAAGCCATGATGGTGGCATGCCTCGATCAGTGGTTCGTCGAGCT
>JAUVRN010000215.1 GCA_030597645.1 Candidatus Zixiibacteriota bacterium | reverse complement strand
GGCGACATCCATCGAATTCCTGCTGCCGAGCCCCTCGCACGTCGAGCTGGCCGTCTACAACCTGCTCGGACAGGAGTTCGTCAGGCTCGTTGACCGGACGCTGCCGGCAGGCTCGCACAGGGCGGTGTGGGATGGCATCACCACTCAGGGATATCCCGCTCCCGCCGGCCTCTACTTCTATCGACTGCGGACCGAGGAGTTTGTCAAGACGCGGAGGATGCTGCTGCTGAAGTGATATGGATCTGGCTTTGGTCAACGCTCCGGGCCGACTCACCTCAGGCGTGCCCGGTGACGTGAGACGCTAGTCCAGGTCGAAGTCGTCGGCCCGCTCCACGTCGCCGAACGACTCTTCGAAGATCTCCAGGATCTTGATGCTCTGCTTGGACAACATCATCGCGTCCCCGATGATGGAGTAATACAGTATGGTGAGACGGGTTTTGGACTCTTCACTGTAAATCCGCTCCAGCTGTCCTTTGTGATAGTGGCTCGCGAGCCGGCGCAGCTCCTCGTTCCACGCGTAGATCTTCTGCCGATCCGCCTCCTGAGCACGTGAGATAACCGCTTCTACTTCGCCCAGGGTGCGATCGAGGAGATCCTTGATCGTCCTCAGCTCCCGCACCTGCACATCGAGCAGTCCGCTGTGATGATTGGCGACATGCTCGTGCGATCGCATGACGATGTCCCGGTGGCCGTCGACGAGTTTCTGGAGTCGACGGATAGTCTGGCCGTACTTCAGAGAGCTGTGAATCTCTTCCTTCTGCGTCAGTCGCATCGCCTTGAAGATGTTGGCGACCACAATATTCGACCATCGCTGGAACTTCTTGATCTTGGTCTGCTCGCGGGCCAGGCCGCTCTCGTCCTGGGCGAACAGGGCCTCGAGCGCATGGGCCAGGGAAACGCGTAGCTCCCTGACCAGATAGCTGATGTGATCGAAGGTCGTCTGTACTGTGGCGGAAAGGTCGCTGACCTTCTTCAGGTTGAAAATCTCATCCATCTCCTTGGATTTGCTGCGTTCCTTGTGCGCCCTGTGATTTCGGAAGATGATGGCCGCGCCGAGGGCGATCAGGCCGATAACCCCGTACTCTTCTCCGTAGAAGATCACAGTCGCAAATACCAGGGAGACGGAAAACGCCAGAAGGGCGGTCATGAACCAGCCACCGATTACCGCCAGTACGCCGGAGACCCGGTACACCGCGCTCTCCCGGCCCCAGGCCTGGTCAGCGAACGAGGTGCCCATGGCGACCATGAACGTAACGTACGTGGTCGACAGGGGCAGCTTCCTGGAGGTGGCATACGAGATGACCGCGCTGGCCACCATCAGGTTGACCGACGCGCGCAGGAGGTCGTACCGGGGACGATGGTCCGGGTCCGTCTCGACCCGGTATGAACTCAGATCCAGTCGGTGGCGGAAGCCCTTGCGCAGAACGGACGGTACGAGGTTCCTGACCGTGTCGAACGCATTCAGGATCAGGCGCACGATCAAGCGTGAGGGCATGGAAGAATCGAAACGCTCCAACCCCTCGTCCTGCTGACTGAGACTGATCTCCGTCTCCGAAACAGCCCGGGCCTTTCGGGACACCCACAGCGTGGCCACCATGATCGCTCCCGCCAGGAGCAGGAGATACGTCTCCGTGGGCACCTTTTGATCCAGCGCACCCATCGTTACCGTCAGCGGCGATTGGGTCGCGACGGCGGCCTCGTAGGCGTGGTAGCCCGCCATGGGAACGCCGATGAAGTTCATCAGGTCATTGGCCGCAAAGGCCAGGGCCAGGGCAAAGGTACCGATGAGCACGATGGGCTTGAATACGTTCACTTTGAGCAGCAGGAGCATCTGCAACACCACGATGGAGATCGGCAGAATGATCAGAAGTATGGACCAACCATGTGTGGCAATCCACTGAGCCTGGTCGGGTGAAATGAACGACGCGCCTTTGGCTCCTTTGATCAGGATAAAGTAGGTAATGGACGTCAGGGCTACGCCGCCCCAAACCGCTCCGTACCGCTTCAACCGGGACTTGTAGTCATAGGTGAACAGCAGGCGGCTGAGCACCTGTACGATGGCCCCGCCCGCAAACGCCACAACTATGGAGAGCAAGATGCCAATGATGATCAGCAGTGCCTTGCTCGTATTGATGTAGTTCACCAGTGTCGTCAGGTCGTGGTCCAGGCTCCACAGTTTGAGCAGTGAAACGGCGGTGGCGGCCCCCAGTAACTCGAAGACGATGGAGACCGTGGTGGATGTGGGCAGACCGTACGCGTTGAACATGTCCAGCAGAATGATGTCCGTGATCATCACCGCCATGAAGATGTAGATCAGCTCGGGCATCGTGAACAGGTGTGGATGGAATATTCCTTTGCGTGCCACCTCCATCATGCCGCTGGAAAAGGTCACGCCGGCGAGGATCCCCAGGCTGGCGACGATCATGATGACATGACGCGGGGCGACGCGGGAGCCGATGGAGGAATTGAGAAAGTTGGCCGCGTCGTCACTGACGCCGACCGCCAGGTCGAATATCGCGAAGCACGCGAGCAGGACAACGGCGACCAGGAAAAACTCTACGCCCACCGCCCTGGCCCCATGCGTCTCTGAGCTTCTGACCGTATCACCGGGAGATACTACGCGGGCAACCCCTTCGCGGCAAGTGGGACGGAATCGTGAGATTCGTCCGGGGAAGCCCGTCCCTCAGCGGGTTGTCGCAGAGCCCCTGGCGGCGCCGGCCATGCGGGCGGTAATGGCGAGAATCACCGCTCCAGTCACCACCAGGGCCGCACTGGCCACGAATCCCATTCGGTAGGCTGATGCCTGAGCCATGCCCGAGCCGATCAGCCCGTCGATCAGCGGCCCCATGATGAAAGTGCCAGGAATACCCCAACTGAGAAAAAATGTGGCGTTGAACAGCGCGAACTGCCTGCCCCGTTTCTCGGGGGGAATCAGTCGCGACGCGTAGGCATAGGACGCCGACATGACGAACACCCTCGCCGCGCCGTATAGGAGCTCGCTGGCGAATGCGGCACCCAGGGTGTTTCCCAGTGCATATCCCAGCAGATAGATCAGCGCCAGAGCGACTCCGAGGAACAACAGCCACTCATCGCGCATCCGCCTGGAGAGCGGCCGTACGATGAGACCGACGGCAAACGTGGCGACAGCGCCCATATTGAGAACGTAACCGAGCAGCCTGCTGGAGACATCGAACCCTTCGTCCAGCGTGAGATACTGGGGCTTGATCATGGCCATGCCGAGGATGCCAAACTGGATGCAGACCATGGCCGCCAGGAAGACCCGGAATTGCCTCAACTCGAACCGGGACTGTTCGGCGTCGCGACGAGGGCCGGATGAATCCGGGTCGGTGGCTCCGTGCTCCGACCGGCGTACTCCCCCTTCCGGCACGAAGAACATGGGGATGGTGGATATCAACATGACGCCCGCGGCTACAAAGAAGAGCAGTCCCTCTTGAAAGCCCCAGCCTTCGTAGTAACGTGCATACCCGTCATACGCGGCCCCTCCTACCCACAGTCCGAACATACCGCCAAGCGCGCCGATGCTGAGCAAGCGGCCCTGCAACCCCGCCCGTTCTTCGGCAGGATAGAGGTCGGAGAGGAGCGCACTCCACGCCACGTTGGACATGGACCAGAACACCTCGACGAACGTCAGCCCCCAGATGATGACGTATCCGGCCGTGTGAGGATTTGAAGGCAGCGTGTGCGTGTACCAGACCAGCACCGTGCTGAGCGCCGCGGCGATCTCGCCGGCAATCACCAGGCTACGCCGCCGCTGGAGCCGATCGGAGACCTTGCCCCACAGGAACATCTGAAAGAGCACGTTGGCGATCATGGGCACCGTGGCGAACAGTGTCGTCTCGGTGACACTCATACCGAGGTACGATCGGAGATAGATGGACAGAAAGCTGTAGAACAGAGTTCTGCGAAACATGGCCAGGATCTGAAAAGAGGAGACCCTGACAAAGAGCTTCTTGCCTCCGACCACAGAAACGTCCATGCCGCTCAGAGGCTGTAGTACAGATTCATCTCAAACGGATGGGGCCGGTTGCGAACGGCGACGACTTCCTTGGTCTTTTCCTCGATCCAACTTTCAATCAACGCCTCGTTGAACACGTTCCCGGCGAGAAGGTAGTCGTGATCATCCTTCAAAGCCTGGAGCGCCTCTTCAAGGCTCTGGGGTACAGAGGTCAGCGTCTTCTTCCGCTCCTCGCTCCACTCGTAGACGTTGTCGTCGAAGGGGCCCAGGCCGCTCTCCGGCGTCGGTCGTATACCCTTTTGAATGCCGTCCAGTCCCGCCATGAGAAGCGCACTCATGGCAAAGTAGTAGTTGCAGGTGCCGTCCGATGTGCGGAACTCGATGCGCTTGGCCTGCTCGCTGGTGGCGTACCGCGGGATTCGGATGGCCGCACTGCGGTTGGCCAGACCGAAGAACAGACGCACGGGCGCCTCGAAACCGGGAAGCAACCGCTTGTATGAATTGGTGCTGGGGTTGGTAATCGCAGGCAGCGATCGGCCGGGCGTGAGGATGGCTCCGATGAAACAGAGGGCATCGTCGGACGGATCCGGATTCCCTCCCTTACGGTAGAACAGGTTGGACCCGTCCTTG
>JAUVRN010000103.1 GCA_030597645.1 Candidatus Zixiibacteriota bacterium | reverse complement strand
GCGGCCAAGAGGGCGTGGCCGTCCTTTACGCTGGGGGGCGACTACATCCAGCCGGGGCCGGCTCTCGATCCCGCTGTGAAGGACAGTGGCAAGGACCCATGGATCGCCTCCGCGGGCATCAGCCTGCCGATCTGGTTCGGCAAGAACAGTGCGCGCAAGCGTGAAGCAGCGGCCAGTCGGCAGCGGGCTCTCTATGCCTATGACGAGCTGCGCAATCAACTCATGGATTGGGCCGCGCGCACCGTGTTCGAGCATGACGATGCGCTGAGAAAGATGCAGTTGTACCGCGATGGGTTGATACCCAAGGCGGAGCAGTCACTCAACGCAGCGTACACCGCATACGAGGCTGGAGAGGCTGATTTCCTCAACGTGCTCGACGCACAAAGGCAACTCCTCGATTTCCAGCTCATGTTTGAACGTGCCCGGGCGAGCCTGGCCACGCGACGCGCAGAAATCGAAATGCTCATGGGTCAAACGCTGGCCGAGACAGAGGCAGAAGTCAAGGCCGAGACCGAGACAGAGACCGAGGGCGCCGGGACGGAGTAGCCGACGGCCATGCACCATGATCAACCAAGGCAGTGACTATGACTGGTAACGATACGTCCGCCCGCAGGACACCACTCGACTTCATCCGGAGCCGATTCGGCCTTGCGACGGTGATCGTAGTGGCCGTACTGGCATTTGCACTGGGCATGCTGTTTTCCGGTGGCGGCCAGGCACCCGACGCGACGTCGCCTGGGTCCGCAACCGATTCGACGCCGACGACCTGGACCTGCTCCATGCATCCGCAGATCAAGCTGCCGAAGCCCGGCAAGTGTCCCATCTGTTTCATGGACCTGATTCCACTCGAAACAGGCACCACGGCCGATCTTGGCCCGCGCCAGTTGAGGATGTCGACCGCGGCGCGAGAGCTCGCCCGCATTCAGACCACGCCTGTCCGCCGCGCGTTCGCCGAGGCGGAGATCCGTATGGTTGGACGCATCGCGTACGACGAAACCCGGGTTGCCTACATTACGGCCTGGGTACCCGGTCGCCTCGACAGACTATACGCCGACTACACAGGCATCACGGTCAAGCAGGGCGATCACATGGTGTACATGTATTCGCCCCAACTGCTGGCCACGCAGGAGGAGCTCGTACAGGCCCATCGCGTCATCGATGCGCTTTCGGAGTCCAAAAGTCGCGTGCTATTGAGCACAGCCCGGGCCACGCTGGAGGCCTCGCGGGACAAGTTGCGCCTGTTGGGCCTGACACCGGAGCAGATTGAAGAGATCGAGACCTCCGGCACCACTTCGGATCACCTGACGATCTACGCACCCATCGGGGGTGTGGTCGTCGCCAAAGATGCACGCGAAGGCATGTACGTGCAGACCGGCACGCGCATCTACACCATTGTCGATCTGTCACGATTGTGGATTCTGCTCGAGGCGTATGAATCGGACCTGCCCTGGTTGCGCTATGGTCAGCACGTGACGTTCACGTCGACATCATTTCCGGGCGTGTCCTTCGATGCCGTGATCAGCTTCATCGCCCCGACCGTCGATCCCCGGACGCGCACCATACAAGTGCGCGCAGTCGTCAGCAATTCCGATGGCAGACTCAAGCCCGATATGTTCACTCGCGGCGTCGTGCAATCCCGCATCGACCAGGACGGACACGTGCTCGACGTGCAGCTTGCAGGCAAGTGGATCAGTCCCATGCACCCGGAAATCGTCAAGAGCGGACCCGGTACGTGCGACGTCTGCGGCATGCCGCTGGTTCCTGCGGAAGAGTACGGGTACGCCGAGCGCCTGCCGGATGACCCTGCCGCGCCACTCCTGGTCCCGGCTACTGCGACCATGATCACGGGAACGCGCGCCGTCGTGTACGTCGAGCTTCCCGACCGCGACGAACCGGTCTTCGAAGGACGGGAGGTCCAGCTTGGACCGCGTGCGGGTGACTTCTACGTGGTGCGTTCCGGTCTCGAAGCAGGAGAGATGGTGGTCACCAACGGCGCCTTCAAGATCGATGCCGAACTCCAGATCCAGGCCAAGCCCAGCATGATGTCACCCGAGGGCGGCGTAGCCCCCGGTGCTCATCACCACGGCGAGCCCTCGGCTCCCCACACACCCACTCCCGCCGAGACTCCCATCGCATCCCGAGACGCTCACGCCGAACCCGTGGTGATCTCGGCCGGCGCGCAGGCATCCCTGACCCCTGTATTCGACGCGTACTTCGATGTCCAGGCAGCACTCGCAGATGACAACGTCGACGCAGCGCAGAGGTCATTTGCGGCTGTCGCCGATGCGGTGGCCTCCGTGGATATGACACTGTTCGAAGGCCACACACACATGCGGTGGATGGAATTCTCGAAGACACTCTCGGGGGCCGCCACCGAGGGAAACAAGGCCGGTGACATCGAGACGGCGCGCTCCGCGTTCCATTCACTTTCCGAATCGGTGATCGCGTTGCAAGCCGCCTTCGGACACAGCGATCCGCGTGAGTTCTTCCTGGCGCACTGCCCCATGGCTCGCGATCGCCAGGGCGCCGACTGGCTGCAGACCAACGACGTCGTCCACAATCCATACTTTGGATCCAAGATGCTGCGGTGCGGCAGTGTCAGGGAAGTTTTCGATCCCGGCGTGCCCGCGGGGAGCAAACAGTGAACGACGCCCGCGACACGTCCGGTTCAGGCGACGCTCCGGCTTTCAAATCCAGATCGCTGCTCCACCGGGTGAGCGGTTACTGCATAGACAACAAGCTCGTCGTGATCCTGATCGCGACGGTGTTCGTCGCCGGGGGCGTCATGGTGGCGCCGTGCGACTGGGACCTGGGAGGCATACCGCGCGATCCCGTACCCGTGGACGCGATACCGGACATCGGCGAGAACCAGCAGATCGTCTTCACCGAGTGGATGGGTCGCTCGCCGCAGGACGTGGAAGATCAGATCACCTATCCTCTGACGGTCGCGCTGCTGGGTGTTCCGGGCGTCAAGACCATCCGCAGCTACTCGTTCTTCGGGTTCTCCACGATCTACATCATATTCAAGGAGGACATCGAGTTCTACTGGTCACGCTCGCGCGTGCTCGAAAAGCTGAGCTCCCTGCCCAGGGGAACACTTCCGGAGAAGGTCCAGGCGACACTGGGACCGGACGCCACGGCGCTGGGACAGATCTTCTGGTACACGCTCGAGGGCCGCGACGAAAACGGTGCGCCGGCGGGTGGCTGGGATCTCCAGGAACTCCGCTCTATCCAGGACTGGACCGTGCGTTACGCTCTGCAGTCCGCCGACGGCGTCTCCGAGGTCGCGTCCGTGGGTGGCTTCGTGTCCGAGTACCAGATCGACGTCAACCCGGATGCGATGCGAGCGCACGGCGTCAAGCTGCAGGATGTCTTCGGTGCCGTCCGCATGTCCAATGTGGACGTGGGCGCCCGCACGATCGAAATCAACCGGGCCGAGTACGTCATTCGCGGCCTCGGATTCATCAAGACACCCGAGGATATCGAGAACATCGTCCTTCGTCAGTCCGGTCACATTCCCATCCGCATCGCGGATGTCGCGACCGTCGCACGCGGACCCGCATTGCGACGCGGGGCACTCGACAAGGGGGGTGCCGAGGCGGTAGGCGGTGTGGTCGTGGTCCGGTACGGCGAGAATCCCCTGGCCGCGATCAAGAAGGTCAAACAGCGTATAGCGGAGATCGCGCCCGGGCTTCCAAAGAAGATCCTGCCGGACGGGCGAACATCACAGGTCACCATAGTTCCCTTTTACGACCGCACGGGGCTCATCTACGAAACCCTGGGCACACTCAACACCGCGCTGGTAGATGAAATCCTGGTCACCCTCATCGTCGTGCTGATGATGGTCATGCACCTGCGCACTTCACTTTTGATCTCCGGCCTGCTTCCGCTCACCGTTCTCATGGTATTCATCGCCATGAAGGTTTTCGGCGTGGATGCCAATATCGTGGCCCTGTCGGGCATTGCCATCGCCATCGGTACGATTGTGGACATGGGCATCGTCATCACGGAGAACATCCTCAAACACATTCATCGTGCCGGTCCCGGCGAGTCGTTGCGGGACGTCATTTATCGCGCGACCACGGAGGTAGGGGGTGCGGTGCTCACGGCCATCGCCACGACCGTCATCTCGTTCCTGCCCGTGTTCACCATGGAGGCCGCCGAAGGCAAGCTCTTCAAACCCCTCGCGTACACCAAGACGTTCGCCCTGGTGGCATCCGTGGTCGTCGCCCTCACGATCATCCCGCCCTTTGCCCATATGCTCTTTACCCGCAGACGGGCAGGTGCCCGGATTCGGAGCCTGCTTCCCTATGGGGTGCTGCTGGTATCGCTTTTGGCCTTTGGATGGTCGTACTGGCTCACCGGTACCGCGCTGCTGCTCGTCGCGGCCTACATGATCCTCGGTAATCGCCTGCCGCCGCGATTTCGCGAACGTATGCCGACCGTGTTCAACTACGCCGTCGTGGTCATCGTGGCTTCGCTGCTGTCGTCGCACTGGCAGCCACTCGGTGTCGGTGTCGGGAGCCTGCTCAATTTTCTCTTCGTAGCACTCTTGCTGGGCGGCATTCTCTTTGTCTTCGCCCTGTTCATTCGTGCCTACCCGCACATGTTGCGCTGGTGCCTGGCCCACAAACGTACGTTTCTATTGGCACCGACGGCGCTGCTGCTCCTGGGTGCCACCATCTGGCTGGGCTGGAACAGTCTCTTCGGTTTCATGCCGTCCTGGATCCGATCGACCGCGCCCTACGTTCGTCTGGCCCACGCATTCCCGGGCATGGGCAAGGAGTTCATGCCCGATCTCGACGAGGGGTCGTTTCTCTACATGCCGACGACCATGCCTCACGCGTCTATCGGCGAAGCTCTGGATGTACTGCAACTCCAGGATCGGTCGTTTTCGGCGATTCCGGAGATCGATATGGTGGTCGGCAAGCTTGGACGGGCGGAGTCCCCTCTCGATCCGGCACCCATCTCGATGATCGAAACGGTGATCAACTACAAGTCCGAGTACCGTATCGATCAGAGTGGCCATCGTCTCAAGTTTCGCTACGACGACGACGTCGAAGACTTTGTCCGCGACGACCTGGGTGAGTTGGTCCCCGACGAGGACGGGCGCCCGTATCGACAGTGGCGGGATCACATCCGCTCTCCAAAAGACATCTGGGATGAGATTCTCAAAGCGGGCAAGCTGATCGGGACCACCTCGGCGCCCCGGTTGCAGCCCATCGCAGCCCGCATCGTGATGCTGCAATCCGGCATGCGCGCGCCCATGGGGATCAAGGTGAAGGGCCCCGACCTGGAGACGATCGAGCGCGTGGGCCTGCAGATCGAGCGCTATCTCAAGGAAGTTCCGTCCGTCGAACCGGCCGCCGTCATCGCTGACCGCATCGTCGGCAAACCGTATCTGGAGATCGACATTGATCGTGCAGCCATCGCGCGGTACGGCATTCACATAAGACAGGTGCAGGATGTGATCGAAGTGGCCATCGGCGGTAAGCGTCTCACGACGACCGTGGAGGGACGCGAACGCTATCCGGTGCGGGTGCGATATCAGCGTGAACTGCGAAACACCATCGAGGCCCTCGAGCACATCCTGATCCCCGCGCCGGACGGTGCACAGATCCCCATCATCGAGTTGGCCACAATCCGTTACCTGCGCGGGCCGATGGTCATCAAGGCGGAGGATACGTTTCTCACGGGCTATGTCGTCTTCGACAAGAAGGAAGGCTACGCCGAAGTCGACGTGGTAGAGGAAGCGCAGGCGTATCTGCGCGACCGTATCGACTCGGGCGACTTCGAGCTGCCCGCCGGGGTGAGCTACGCTTTCGCGGGTAGCTACGAAAACCAGATCCGGGCGCAGAAGCGACTCGCCGTGGTGCTGCCCCTGGCGATGATCGCGACTTTCCTGATACTATACTTCCAGTTCAAGAGGGTGCCGACGACGCTGCTGGTCTTCTCAGGCGTCTTCGTGGCGTGGTCCGGCGGCTTTCTGATGCTGTGGCTCTATGGCCAGGGCTGGTTTCTCAACTTCTCCTTTCTCGGCACGCACATGCGGGATCTGTTCGGCATACAGCCGTACAATCTCTCGGTGGCCGTGTGGGTTGGCTTTCTGGCCCTGTTCGGTATCGCAACGGACGACGGTGTGATCATCTCCACCTACCTCAACCAGGTATTCGACGAGAGGAAGCCCAAGACCGTCGCCGCGATCCGTGAGGCCACAGTCTATGCGGGTATGCGCCGGATACGACCCGCGCTCATGACCGTGGCGACTACCATACTGGCATTGATTCCGGTGCTCACATCCACCGGACGCGGCTCCGACATCATGATACCGATGGCCATACCGTCATTCGGCGGCATGACGGTCGTACTCATTACGGTATTCACGGTACCCGTGCTCTACTGTGCGCTCGCCGAACAAAAAGTGCGGAAACAGGCTGGAGATACCGCCGGCCCACCATCCACAGCGCCGGCAATGGAACAATCATGATCAGCCGTCATAACGCGATTCGAGCAGTGCGCCGCAGCGTCCTTCCCGTGGTGTGCTGGGGGGCACTGGTACTATCGTGGGTTCCGGGCACGGCCTGGGCACACGGAGACGAAACTCACGAAGCCACCGTGGATAGTACCGAATCCATGCCCGATACCACTGCGCTGGTACAGGAGTTTGCTCTCGCGCTCGACAGTCTTTACAAGTCCATTGCCGGGACGTACTACGGCATCGAGTCGATCCTGAGCAGGAGCTGCTACGACTGCCACAGCGACCAAACCAGGTACCCGTGGTATTACAAGCTGCCGCTGGTCCAGGGCCTGATCGACCGCGACATAGAAGATGCGCGCAGCCATCTGGACATGTCGAACGGGTTTCCATTTGGCGGGCACGCCTCGCAGGTTCAACAGCTCGAGGCGATCAAACATGAGATCGTCGAGGG
>JAUVRN010000333.1 GCA_030597645.1 Candidatus Zixiibacteriota bacterium | reverse complement strand
TCCGGGCGATCGGCGCGGAGCCCGTCCATCACGACCTGACGCTGCTCTGCTGCGGGCGCGCCTGCATGGGCGACGATATCTCGGACCAAATGGTGGCGGACATACTCGACGCGATCGCCAAGACGGGCGCAGACTGCATGGGCCTCATCTGTCCGACCTGTTTCGACCGGTTCTACCTGGGGCCAATCCTTTTGAGCCGCAAACTCGACCGAGAGTTCCGCGTGCCTATCGTGTACTACTTCCAGCTTCTGGGCCTTGCACAGGGCCTCGCGCCGGAAGATGTCGGATTGCAAATGCACAAGGTCAAATTCGAACACGGGTTCGAACTGACCCCAGCGTAACGGTCCGGGCGGCCACCGACACCGGCCACCCGCGACCGCAGGGAAGGATGATGATGAGTCACTCAGGACTCATTGCGGGAGGCCCGGTATGAAATTCTGGAGAACTCCGCTCGACATAGATCGGCTGGAGATTCCTCGTGGAGAGCTTCACATCATCAAAGAACGCTGCAAAGGCTGCGGCTTCTGTGTGGAGTACTGCCCCAAAGACGTGCTCGCGATGTCCGAGGAGTACAATTACAAGGGGTATCACTATCCGGTCGCCGCCAAGGCGACGGAGTGCGTCAACTGCGACCTCTGCGAGATGCTCTGTCCCGACTTCGCCATCTTCTGCATCCGGGCCGAAGGCTCGAACACGTCGGACAAGGAGGTGCCCCTTGCAAGCTGATCCAAAGAACGTACTGACCGGGTCGCATTACCTGGACGGCAATCATGCCTGTGCCGAGGGTGCGCTCGCGGCCGGCTGCAAGTTCTTCGCGGGTTACCCGCTCACGCCGTCGACGGAAATCGCCGAGCGCGTGGCGCGGCGCTTCCCGATGTTGGGCGGCATCTTCGTGCAGATGGAAGATGAACTGGCCAGCATTACCGCCATCCTGGGGGCCTCCTGGGGCGGCAAGAAGACCATGACCTGCACGTCGGGCCCGGGCTTTTCGCTAATGATGGAAAACTTCGGCCTGGGCATTATGACCGAAACACCCTTCGTCCTGGTGAACGTACAGCGCGGCGGCCCGTCCACGGGACTGCCGACGCTGCCGGGGCAGGCAGACATCATGCAAGCCCGCTGGGGCTCCCACGGAGACTACGAGGTGATCGCGCTGGCACCCGATTCGCCGCAGGAGTGCTTTGAGTTCACCATCGACGCGTTCAATCTGTCGGAGAAGTACCGCATGCCGGTCCTGCTGATGACCGATGAGTGTGTGGGCCACATGACCGAGCGCGTCGTGATCCCGGAGGCAGACCAGATCGAGCTGGTGGAGCGCCGCTATACCAAGAAAAAACCGGGTGAGGGGTGGCCCTTTGAGCACAATGGCAGTGACATCCCGCCGATGCTGCCCATAGGCGAAGGCTACCGATTCCACGTGACGGGGCTCACCCACGATTACCGCGGCTATCCGGTGATCGACGCCGAGGCGCAGAAGTGGAAGGTGGAGCACCTGATGGACAAGGTGCGCAAGCACGCCGACGAGATCATCCGCTACGAACAGGAGGGTGTGGAGGACGCCGAGGTCGTGGTGATGGCCTACGGGATCTCGTCCCGCGTCGTGCGGCGTGCCATCGACCAGGCACGGGCGGAGGGTATCAAGGTGGGGCTGGTCAAGCTCATCACCATCTGGCCATTTGCCGAGAAGCTCGTCGCCGAGCTGTCGGCCAAGGTCAAGTCCCTGGTGATGGTGGAACTGAACATGGGGCAGCTCTACTATGAGATGGAGCGCTGCGCCAGGGGGCGCTGCAAGACCACCCTGGTGGGGCACACCGGCGGCGCCGTCCACAAACCCGAAGTCATTTACGCGGCCATAAAGGAAGCAGCCCAATGAGCCCGATCATTGCAGAACCGCCCAGTAAGGATGTGCGTGACCAGAAGCACCCGATGGAAAAGCTGCTGCGCATGGACCGCATCCCGCACATCTGGTGCCCCACCTGCGGCCTGGGTACGACGGTGACCGCACTGGCCATGGCCTTCGAAGAGCTTGAGCTGGATCTCGACAAGGTGGCCGTGGTGTCGGGGATCGGCTGTACGGGGCGAGTGGCCGGCTACATGAAGGTGGACTCATTCCACGCCACGCACGGTCGGGCCATGCCGTACGCCTTCGGCCTGGCGTTGGCCCGCCCCGACATGAAGGTGATCGTCTTCTCTGGGGACGGCGACCTGGCTTCGATCGGGGGCAACCACTTCATCCATGCCGCGCGCCGCAACGCCAACCTCACGGTGGTCTGCGTAAACAACTTCATCTACGCGATGACAGGCGGCCAGTCGGCGCCCACCACACCCACGACGGCCAAGAGTTCCACGTCGCCCTATGGCACCTGCGAGCACCCGTGCAACCTGCCGCTGTTGGCAGGTTCATCGGGCGCGACGTACGTGGCGCGCTGGACCTGTCTGCACGTGCGCCGGCTCACCAAAGCCATCAAGGAGGCCATCAACAAGAAGGGCTTCTCGTTCGTCGAGGTGATCGCGCCCTGTGCGACGCTGTACGCGCGGCTCAACAAGCTCGGCTCCGGCCTCGACCTGATGCGCTTTTATCACGAGAACAGTGTGATCAAACACGGTGCCGATCTGAACGAACTCGACATCGACTACCAATCCAAGATCATCGTGGGCAAGTTCGTCGATATAGAAAAGCCGACTTTCCTGGATCTGTACAACCAGGCCAACAAACGAGCGTTCGGCGACAAGTATCAACCGTACGGGGGCGACAATGGCGTCAAGTGAGATACGGATCACCGGTTTCGGCGGCCAGGGGGTGATCCTGTGTGGGTATATCATCGGAAAGGCCGCGTCGATTTTCAGTGACATGAACGCGACCCTCACGCAGAGCTTCGGTCCGGAAGCCCGGGGAAGTGCCTGCTCCGCCCAGGTGGTCGTCAACGACGAGCGTGTACTGTATCCGTACGTGACCGTGCCCAACATCCTGATCGCCATGTCCCGCGACGGGTACTACACGCACAAGGAGACGCTGTCCAAAGACGGTATACTCGTCTACGACGAGAGCCTCGTCGAACCCGACGAGGATGCGCCGCACAAATATGCCTACGGCATACCGGCCTCGCGCATCGCCGAGGAGATGGGCCGCAAGATCATATCCAACATCGTCATGCTGGGCTTCTTCGGAGCCGTGACCAAGCTGGTTCCCAGGGATGCCTTCCGCGAGGCGGTGGAGTCGTCGGTGCCGGAAGGCACCCAGGAGCTCAACCTCAAAGCCTTCGACACCGGCTGGGAACGCGGTGAAGAAGCGGTGGCTCCAAAGAAACAATCCAAACCCAAATCGTCGCGGAAAACCGAAGTGGCGGGCTCCGCGGCTGGAGGTTGATGCATATGACGCCGAAGGCGGGCAAAGCGCACAGCGTGCTCGTGGTAGGCGGTGGGATTGCCGGTATTCAAGCGGCACTGGACCT
>JAUVRN010000224.1 GCA_030597645.1 Candidatus Zixiibacteriota bacterium | reverse complement strand
GGCGTCGGGCGACACGGCCATCCTGAACGCCACCTATCAGCCCTACAACCTCACGCGAGAATTCGCGGGCGCCGCGCTCAACATCAAGTGGCGTATGTTCCGGTGGCTCGGGATCGGCGGTTCCTACGATCGTCTGCTCATCAACGAGTGGGATGGCGGCGACGGCCCTGCATTTTCTCCCAACGAGACGTGGCATGGTTACCTGCAATTCACTCTTCGCTTTCTGGATGACAAGTTCCACGTGATGCCCGTGGTCTCGACGCGCGGTGCCCGGGGCGGAACGCTGCCGGATGTGTGGGCGACGGTTTCCGCCGGTGTCGACGCCCGGCTCAAACAGCTCACGGTCTTCTGGCATCGAGAGAACCTGACGGATCAGGAGTATCGTACCGGTGGTTGGGCGCCGGCGTACGGTCTCCATTCTCGGTTCGGCTTCAGCTGGGACTGCTGGAAATGATGCGACGACGCGCGATCGTCTCCTGGTGTCTGTACGATTTCGCAAATTCCATCTACGCGGCCGTCATCATCGCGACGGTGTGGGGTGCCTACTACGCCAACACGGTCGTCGGCAACGATGCGGGCGTTGGCGACCTGTGGTGGGGGCGCGCCGTGTCCCTCTCCATGCTGCTGGTGGCCCTTACATCGCCGGTCGTCGGGGCCCTGGCGGATGCCGGCGGTCTTCGCAAGCGCCTGCTGACGGCATACACGCTGCTCGCCATCCTGGGAACCGCGCTGATGGCCCGGGTTCAACCTGGGTGGATCGTCTTCGGCTTTGCGGTTACGGTCCTGGCCAACCTGGGATTCGAAGGGGCGATGGTGTTTTACAACGCCTACCTGCCCGATCTGGCCGAGCCATCGTATCGTGGGCGCTTGTCGGGGTGGGGTTATGCGGTGGGCTATGCCGGTTCGCTGTTGGGCCTGGTAGCCGCTTTGCCGCTGGTCCAGGCGGAGCGTTACGGGGCCACGTTCCTCATGGTGGCAGGCTCCTTCCTGGTGTTCTCACTGCCCGCTCTGATCTGGCTTCCCGCGGATCGCCCGCCGGCCGCGGGTCGACTGGCACTCATACGCAGAAGTGTCTCGGCCACGTGGGCCACGTTTCGTGAGATCACGGTCACCAGGGGGCTGCGTCGCTTCATGCTGGCGTACTTCATCTATATAGACGGCGTAAACACGATCATCTACTTCTCGTCGATCTTTGCGGCTCAGACCCTGGGTTTCGGCATGTCGCAGCTCGTCGCTGTTTTCATGATCGTACAGGGCACGGCCCTGATCGGGGCCCTGGCCTGGGCGGTTCCAACGGATCGGCTCGGGCCCCGGCGCGTGATCCTGATTCTCCTGGTGCAGTGGTCCGTGGTGGTCGTGTGCGCCTATTATGTGACCGAAACATTCGCCTTTTACCTGTTGGCGGGACTGGCCGGTACGGGGCTTGGGGCCATTCAGTCAGCCAGCCGGGCCTACATGGCCAAACTGATTCCGGAAGGCAGGGAGGGGGAGTTCTTTGGATTCTATGCGCTGTGCGGCAAGACGGCGTCCATCCTGGGGCCGCTCGTATTCGGCTACGTGTCGGTCGCCACGGGCGGCAATCAGAGGCTGAGCATCCTGTCTGTGCTGATTTTTGTGCTGGTCGGCGGCCTCGTGCTCCTGGGCGCGCCCCGCACGAAGGACGCGGCGGGTCGCACCGTCGGTTGACGCTGGCGCGGCCTGAGCGTACCTTGTGTTCATGGGAGCGCAGGCACCCGGATCCGGCCGCCTCCGGCCCGCGGTGCTCGTCTGGCTTGCTGCGGCGCTGGCCATCATCTTAACCGCGTACACGCTACTGGCTCTCCGGCAGAGTCGGCAGACGCTCGAGCGATCTGCGCAGCAGTCGGCGGAGGCGCTGGTCGAAAGTCTGGCGCTGGCCATCCGCAACGTCACCACGGCCGGTCACGCACTGGATGAAGCGTGGGTTTCCCGCTGGCTCGATGCCGCGCGATCGTTATATCACCTGATGCCTGACCAGGGCATTCCCGCCAGCTGGCTCTACGACTACGACACGCCGCGTATCGACTGGTGCGATCTCGACGGGACCATTCGCCTCTCCACCGATCCCCGCGCTACCGGACCGCTGCCCGAACTGCTGCTCGCCGACAGTTCGTGGGCTGCGATTCAAGACGGCGCCATATATGCCGAGTGCCACTTCGCCAGTCAGACCTCTGCAGCGATGGTGCGTTACAGGGATCGTGCGCTGATCCTCTGGGGTGCCGCCGATCGCCTGTCCGATTTTCAGGAAGACATCGGCGCCGGGTATTTGATTCGCAGCATTTCGGATCTGCCGGGTCTCGAATACATCGTGCTTCCGAGCCCCGGCGGCATCGAACTGGGATCGCGGGGCGTGGCGGACATGAGCAGCATCTCGGGCGATCCGGAGCTGGCCCGTTTGCTGACGACCGGCCAGGTCTTCTCTCGGCGCTGGAAGTTCAACGAGGAGCCGGTGATCGAGGCCGCCGCCCGTATCCCGGATCAGCAACGCGTGCTACGCATCGGCGTATCACGTCGCTCGCTGGCCCAGTTGGATCAGTCGATCACGCTGCAACTTTCCCTGCTGGGTGGTCTTCTGTTCGTGCTCGGCTGGGGTGGCATGGCCCTGTTCTTCAGCTCGCAGCGATTCGTCAGCCTGGCGCGAGAACTCTCCGCCGCCGAGGCACTGACCGACGAGCTGTTTCGAGGAATCCGCGCCGCACTCCTGGTCGTGGATCAGGGTGGCCGTATCCGCCTGGCCAATCCGCCCGCAGGGTACCTGCTGGGGCAACCCGCAGCATCGCTCACCGGCAAGAAGTACTTTGACGTGGCGCCGGAGGATCCGGCTCGTCTCCGCCCTTTGCTGGAGGAAGGCCGGGCGGCGCTCGAGCAGGACGTGTCCTGGCAGGACAAGCAGGGTCGGACGCGCGTGCTGCTCGTATCCAACTCTCTGCTGCGCGAGCCGCCCAGCGACGCCGTAGCGATCGTACACGACGTCACTGAAGCGCGACGCCTGGCGAAACAGGCCGAGCAGAACGAACGCCTGGCGGCCATGGGCGATCTCGCCGCCGGCGTGGCGCACGAGGTGCGGAATCCCCTCAACGCCATCGGCATCGCAGCGCAGCGCCTGGCCGTTGAGTTCGAGCCTGCTGGACAGGGCGACGAATACCGTCAGTTACTGAATAATCTCAGGCGGGAGATAGATCGAGTGAACACCACGGTTCAGGAATTCCTCGGCCTGGCCCGGGGAATCACCCTCGCACGTGTCCCCATCGATCCGGGTGCCCTGGTGCGTCGGGCCGCAGAAAACCTCAGCCTGGAGGCCAGCCAAAAGGGAGTGACCCTGTCCGTGGAGGCTGCTACCATACCGGGGGTGGAGGGAGACGGCGAAGCGCTCCTCAAAGTCATCGTGAATCTCGTTCAGAATGCACTTCACGCGACATCCGCAGGCGGCACCGTTCGCGTCCGTACGGCCGTGCAGGAGGGTGAAGCCGTCCTGACCGTGGCCGATTCAGGCGCCGGCATCGCCCCGGAAGACATACCTCACCTGTTCCGGCCCTACTTTTCGCGCCGGGAAGGAGGCAGTGGTCTCGGACTGGCCCTCGTGCACCGAATCGTCACAGAGCACGGTGGCCGAATCGAGGTGACGAGCGAACCGGGTCAGGGAACTCAGTTCATAGTGCGGCTGCCCATCAAGGGAAGTGCATGAACACATGGTGCGATACCGTCTCCTTGTCGTAGATGACGAAGAAAGCCAGCGCGAGATGCTGGCGGGCTTTCTGGCCAAACAGGGCTACTCGGTGGCCACGGCCGACTCCGGCGAACAGGCGCTCAACCTCTGCCTGGAACACTATTACGAGATCGCCCTGATCGACCTTCGCATGCCCGGCATGGACGGGCTCGAACTGCTCAAGAAACTCAAATCGCTCAACCCCGAGATACAGGTTCTCGTACTGACTGCGCACGGTTCGGTGGAGACTGCTGTGGAAGCCATGCGCGCCGGTGCCTACCACTATGTCAACAAACCGGTCGATCTCGAAGAGCTGTTGTTGAATCTCAAGTGCGCCACGGAACGCCACCATCTACTCGTGGAAAACCGGGAACTGCGCACGGTTCTGGCGCAGAGCACACCGGCTGTGGACATGGTGGCCGAGAGCCCGCAGATGAAAGAGGTACTCTCCACCGTGGCTCGTGTGGCTCCCACACCTTCCACGATCCTGATCCTGGGCGAAAGCGGAACGGGCAAGGAGATAGTGGCGCGCGCCACCCACAGCGCGTCGGGAAGGGACGAGGAGAAATTTGTCGCGGTCAACGTGGCCTCCCTGCCTGAGACCCTGCTCGCCTCGGAGCTGTTCGGCTACGAACGCGGCGCGTTCACGGGTGCGGTGAAGAAACGACTGGGGCGCTTCGAACTGGCGGACCAGGGGACCCTGTTCCTGGACGAGATCGGTGACCTGCCCCCCTCCATGCAGGTCAAGCTGCTGCGCGTACTCGCGCAGAAGAAGATCGAACGCCTG